>NZ_BAAJYT010000081.1:0-15898 GCF_057541515.1 Acidovorax sp. KNOB132 | reverse complement strand
ACCAGCGCGGCGTTCTGCTGGGTGACCTGGTCCATCTGGGTGATGGCCTGGCCCACCTGCTCCACGCCGGCGCTCTGCTCGCTGCTGGCGGCGCTGATCTCGCCCATGATGTCAGTCACCCGCCGCACCGAGGCGACCACCTCGTCCATGGTCACGCCAGCCTGGTTCACCAGCGTGGTGCCCTGGCCCACGCGGTCCACGCTGATGGTGATGAGGTTCTTGATCTCCTTGGCGGCCTCGGCGCTGCGCCCGGCCAGGCTGCGCACCTCGCTGGCCACCACGGCGAAGCCCCGGCCCTGCTCGCCGGCGCGGGCCGCTTCCACGGCCGCGTTCAGCGCCAGGATGTTGGTCTGGAAGGCAATGCTGTCGATCACGGAGATGATGTCCGAGATCTTGCGCGAGCTGTCGTTGATGCCCTTCATGGTGTCCACCACCTGGTTGACCACCTCGCCGCCCTTCACCGCGACGTCGCTCGCATCCTGCGCGAGTTGGTTGGCCTGGCGGGCGTTGTCGGCGTTCTGGCGCACGGTGCTGCCCAGTTCCTCCATGGACGCGGCCGTCTCTTCCAGGGCCGAGGCCTGCTGCTCGGTGCGCTGGCTCAGGTCATTGTTGCCCTGGGCGATCTCCGCGCTGGCGGTGGCCACGCTCTCGGCATTGCCGCGCACGGTGCCCACGGTCTGCACCAGGTTGCTCTGCATGCGCTGCAGGGCAGTCAGCAGGGCACCGGTTTCGTCCCTGGATTGGGAAACGATCGGCACGCTCAGGTTGCCGTCGGCCACGCGGTCGGCGGCGTCCACGGCGTCCTGCAAGGGGGCCGTGACGGAACGCGTGATGAAGAAAGCGCAGACCGCACCGATCAGCGCGGCGATGAGCGCCACCACCCAGACGATCGTGCGGGCGGTGAGGTAAGCGGCGTGGGCTGCGGCGCCGCCGTCCTGCATGTTCTTTTCCTGCAGGTCCACCATCTTCTTCAGGGTGGCCAGGAAGGTGCCCTGAATGGCGTAGCGGGGGCCGAACAGCAGTTGCTGGCCCTCCTCGTTCTTGTTCTGCACGCCGAGGGCGCCTACATCCTGGCTGAATGCGATGTAGGCTGCGCTCTGGGTCTTGATGTCCTGGATGAGCGCGCGTTCTTCTGCGGTGTCGGCCAGTTTTTCCAGTGTGCCGATGAGCGTGCCCATCGATGCGACGTTCTTGTCCAGCGCCGCCTTGTTGGGCACCATGGCTTTTTCATCGGCCAGGATGATGAGGTTGCGTACCACGCGTGCCGTGTCCATGGTGAGGTAGGACAGCTGCTGGCTGGCCGCGGCCTTGGGGTACAGGTCGGTGATGAGTTGCTGCGAGGCTTCGTCCTGGTCGGCGAGGCGGAACAGGCTCATGCCGGTGATGATTGCCATGAGCAGGAGCACCACGCCGAAGCCGAGGCCCAGGCGCACGCCCAGTTTGAGATTTTTCATGGAAGGGACTTCTGGAAATGACCGATTGGAGAGATGGCAACAGCAAGCTGCCTATTTGTCATTAATCGTAACCACTAATTGCCAGGGGCCTTGGGCGCCGCCTGTTTTTTGGCGGCTGTGCCGGCCGGCTGTGGGAAAAATTCCACAGCGGCCGGCGTGTCAGCGGCGGGTGCCCAGCGTGCGCGAAATGGCTTCGGCGGCCTTGAGCAGGGCCGGCAGCAACTCGGTCTGCATCATCTCGGCGCTGGTCCGGTTGGCCTGCCCGCTGATGTTGAGTGCCGCCACCGTTTCCCCCGCCCGGTTGCGCAGCGGTGCGGCGACCGAGATCAGGCCCTCTTCCAGTTCCTGGTTGATCAGGCACCAGCCCTGCGCCCGGGCCTGGCGCACGGCGGCGAGCAGGGCGTCGTCGTCCAGCAGGGTGTGAGGCGTGAGCCGCTGGCGCGGCACCCTCGGCAGCAGGGCGGCCACGTCGGCATCGGGCTGGCCGGCCAGCAGCACGCGGCCCATCGACGTCCAGAAGGCGGGCAGGCGCGAGCCCACGCCCAGGTTGGTGCTCATGATCTTGTGGGTGTGCACGCGCAGCACGTAGACGATGTCGCTGCCGTCCAGCACGGCGGCCGAGCAGGATTCGTGCACCTGATCCACCAGCGCTTCCATCGTCGGCTCGGCCAGATCCCAGATCGGCATGGACGACAGGTAGGCAAAGCCCAGGTCCAGGATGCGCGGGGTCAGCCGGAACAGCCGCCCATCGCTTTCCACATACCCCAGCGTCTGCAAGGTGAGCAGGATGCGCCGCGCCCCGGCGCGCGTGAGGCCCGTGCGGGCGGCCACTTCGCTCAGCGTCTGCTGCGGCGCGGTGGCGCTGAACGAGCGGATCACCTCCAGCCCACGGGCGAACGACTGCACATAGCTGTCGCCCGGCCTAGGGTTATCACCAGTCTCCGCGGGGGTATCGCTCATAAGCATTTGGTCCTAAAATTCATTATACGAACATTTGTTCTATATGCGAACAAACATCCCGCCGCTGAGGCGGGACCCGAATTCTCACCTTTAGGCTTCTCCTTTCCCCATGATCAACAAGATTGCGGATTCCGTGGCCCAGGCCCTGTCGGGCATCCAGGATGGCGCCACCGTGCTGATCGGCGGCTTCGGCACCGCCGGCATTCCCGGCGAACTGATCGACGGGCTGATCGATCAGGGCGCGCGCGACCTCACCGTGGTGAACAACAACGCCGGCAACGCCGACGCGGGCCTGGCCGCGCTGCTCAAGGCCGGGCGGGTGCGCAAGATCATCTGCAGCTTTCCGCGCCAGGTGGACAGCCACGTGTTCGACGGCCTGTACCGCTCCGGCCAGCTGGAGCTGGAACTGGTGCCCCAGGGCAACCTGGCCGAGCGCCTTCGCGCGGCCGGGGCGGGCATCGGCGCCTTCTTCTGTCCCACGGGCTACGGCACGGAGCTGGCCAAGGGCAAGGAGACGCGCGAGATCGGCGGCAAGCAGTATGTGCTGGAGTACCCCATCCAGGGCGATGTGGCGCTGATCAAGGCCGAGCGGGGCGACCGCTGGGGCAACCTCACCTACCGCATGTCCGCCCGCAACTTCGGCCCCGTCATGGCCACCGCCGCGCGGCGCACCGTGGCCACGGTGCACGAGGTGGTGGAGCTGGGCGCGCTCGACCCCGAGGCCATCGTCACGCCCGGCATCTACGTGAGCCACGTGGTGCGGATCGACCGCGTGGCCACGCAGGCCGGCGGCTTCAAGAAGTCAGCATGAAAATGGCCCCCAGCGCAACAGGAGCTAGCGTGAGCAGCTATCAAAAAAGAAGCAAAGACGAACTGGCCGCCCGCGTGGCGCAGGACATCCACGACGGTGCCTACGTCAACCTGGGCATCGGCCAGCCCACGCTGGTGGCCAACCACATTCCGCCGGGCCGCGAAGTCATCCTGCAAAGCGAGAACGGCATCCTGGGCATGGGCCCGGCGCCGGCCGCGGGCGACGAGGACTACGACCTCATCAACGCCGGCAAGCAGCCCGTCACGCTGCTGGCGGGCGGTGCGTACTTCCACCATGCCGACAGCTTCGCCATGATGCGCGGCGGCCACCTGGACATCTGCGTGCTGGGCGCCTTCCAGGTCAGCGCCATGGGCGACCTGGCCAACTGGAGCACGGGCGAGCCCGGCGCCATCCCCGCCGTGGGCGGCGCCATGGACCTGGCCATCGGTGCCAAGCAGACCTGGGTGATGATGGACCTGCTCACCAAGCAGGGCCAGTCCAAGGTCGTGCCGCAATGCACTTACCCGCTGACCGGCATCGGCTGCGTCAAGCGCATCTACAGCGACCTGGCCACGCTGGCCTGCACGCCCGAGGGCCTGGTGCTCATCGATGCCGTGCCGGGCCTCGACCATGCCGAACTCGAACGCCTCGTGGGCCTGCCCATCCGGCCATCGCACGCCTGACACCGGCCGCCGCGGCGCCTTTTCCGACCAACACCCTGGAGACAAAGACCATGACGCAAGCCTTCATCTGCGACGCCATCCGCACGCCCTTCGGCCGCTACGGCGGTGCCCTGTCCAGCGTGCGCACCGACGACCTGGGCGCCATCCCGCTCAAGGCGCTGATGGCCCGCAACCCGAACGTGGACTGGGCCGCCGTGGTGGACGTGCTCTACGGCTGCGCCAACCAGGCCGGCGAAGACAACCGCAACGTCGCCCGCATGTCCGCTCTGCTGGCCGGCCTGCCGATCGACGTGCCCGGCGCCACGATCAACCGCCTGTGCGGCTCGGGCCTGGACGCCGTGGGCACGGCCGCGCGCGCCATCAAGTCCGGCGAAGCGGGCCTGATGATCGCCGGCGGCGTGGAGAGCATGAGCCGCGCCCCCTTCGTGATGCCGAAGGCCGAAACCGCCTTCAGCCGCGCCAATGCGGTGTACGACACCACCATCGGCTGGCGCTTCGTCAACAAGCTCATGAAGGCGCAGTACGGCGTGGATTCGATGCCCGAGACGGCCGAGAACGTGGCCGACGACTACGGCATCGAGCGCGAAGCACAGGACCGCATGGCCCTCGCCAGCCAACGCAGGGCCGTGGCCGCCCAGCAGGCCGGCCATCTGGCGCGTGAGATCACGCCCGTGCAGGTGCCGCAGAAGAAGGGCGAGCCCGTCACCGTGGACCAGGACGAGCACCCGCGCGAGACCAGCCTGGAAGCGCTGGCCAAGCTCAAGCCCGTGGTGCGCGAAGGCGGCACGGTGACGGCCGGCAACGCCAGCGGCGTGAACGACGGCGCCTGCGCGCTGTTGCTGGCCGATGAGGCGAGCGCCGCCCGGCACGGCCTCACGCCGAAGGCCCGCGTGGTCGGCATGGCCACGGCCGGCGTGGCCCCGCGCGTGATGGGCATCGGTCCCGCGCCGGCCACGCAGAAGGTGTTGCAGCTGACGGGCCTCACGCTCGATCAGCTCGATGTGATCGAACTCAACGAGGCCTTCGCCGCGCAAGGCATCGCCGTGCTGCGCCAACTGGGCCTGCAGGACGACGACGCGCGCGTGAACGCCTGGGGCGGCGCCATCGCGCTGGGCCATCCGCTGGGCGCCAGCGGCGCGCGCCTGGCCACCACGGCCGTGAACCGCCTGCATGCCACGGGGGGCCGCTACGCGCTGGCCACCATGTGCATCGGCGTGGGGCAGGGCATCGCCGTGGTGCTTGAACGCGTCTGATCGGCCCGCTGCCAAACCCCAGGAAATCAAGCCCGTGTCCACCGCCACCCTCCATACCCCCGCCGGCGCCTTCCGCGTGCGCCTGGACGGTCCCGAAGGCGCACCCGTGCTGGTGCTGTCCAACTCCCTGGGCACCACCCTGGAGATGTGGGACGCGCAAGCCGCGCGCTTCGCCACCACGCACCGCGTGCTGCGCTACGACACGCGCGGCCACGGCGCGAGCGTGGCCTCGCCCGGCCCGTACACGGTCGACCAGTTGGGCAGCGACGTGCTGGCGCTGCTCGATGCGCTGGACATCGAGCGCGCCAGCTTCTGCGGCATCTCGATGGGCGGCCTCACCGGCCTGTGGCTGGGCGTGAATGCCCCCGCGCGGCTGAACCACCTGGTTGTGGCCAACAGCGCCGCGAAGATCGGCACGGCCGAGGGCTGGACATCGCGCGCCACGCTGGTCCGCGAGAAGGGCACGGCGGCCATGGCCGAGCTGGCCGCATCGTCGCCCAGCCGCTGGTTCACCGATGCCTTCGTGGCTGCGCAGCCGCCGTGGTGCAGCGCGCCCAGGGCTGGATCGCCGGCATTGCCCCCGAGGGCTATGCCGCCTGCTGCGAGGCCCTGGCCCAGGCCGACCTGCGCAGCGCCATCCGTGCCATCAGCGTGCCCACACTGCTGATCGCCGGCAGCGCCGACCCGGTGACCACGGTGGCCGATGCGCAGGCCATGCAGGCCATCATCGCGGGCGCGCAGCTGGCGCAAGTGCCGGCCTCGCACCTGTCCAACCTGGAAGCGCCGGCCGCGTTCGACGCCGCGCTGGCCGCTTTCCTGGCGCGCTGAGCCGCGGGCACGAAGAGAGACCGAGACCGCATGGACCCGCAGCCCACCAACCCCCGCTGGCAGCACCGGCCCGCCGGATCCACCTGGGGCGACTTCGGCCCCCATGACCAACTGGGCCGCCTGAACCTGCTCACGCCCGAAAAGGTGCGCCAGGGCGTGGCCGAAGTGCAAGAGGGCCTGGCCTTCGCGCTGAGCCTGCCGCTGGACTATCCCGGCGGCAATGCCCTCAACCCCAATCGCCAGCCGCCCGTGTTGCGGCCGCTGCTGCGCAAGGGGCTGGTCAACTTCAATTGCCTGCTGGGTGCGCTGGAGCCGGGCCGCACCGACGTGTTGTCGGACGACCTGGCCATCCTGCACCTGCAGTACTCCACGCAGTGGGATGGCCTGGCGCACGCGGGCTCGATGTTCGACGCCAATGGCGACGGCCTGCCCGAAGCGCTGTACTACAACGGCTATGCCGCCGGCCGCGACATCGTGGGCCCGGACGACGTGCGCGATGCCGGCGTGCCCGCCGCGCCGGGCGCGGCCACCAGCACCTCGGCCGCGCATGCGCTGGGCATCGAGGGCATGGCCCGCACGGGCGTGCAGGGCCGCGGCGTGATGATCGATCTGCGCGCGCACCTGGGCGATGCCCGCACCGTGGTCGGCTACGACACGCTGATGCGCGTGCTGGAGGCCGACGGCGTGGCCGTGGAGCCGGGCGACATCGTCTGCCTGCACACGGGCTTTGCCGACGTGGTGCTGGGCATGCGCAGGCACCCCGATCCGGCCGTGCTGGCGGATAGCTGCGCCGTGCTGGACGGGCGCGACGACAGGCTGCTGCAGTGGATCACCGACAGCCAGCTCGCCGCCATCGCCGCCGACAACTACGCCGTCGAGGCCTTCCCCGCCAAGGCGGGCCCGGCCTGCTGCGCCGCGCTGCCGCTGCACGAGCACTGCCTGTTCAAGCTGGGCGTGCACCTGGGCGAGCTGTGGCACCTGACGCCGCTGGCCGCGTGGCTGCGTGCGCGCCACCGCTCGCGATTCCTGCTGACGGCGCCGCCGTTGAATTTGCCCGGGGCCATCGCCTCGCCCGTGACGCCGGTCGCCACCGTCTGAAGCCCTGACCGTCACCCCGTTCCGCGCAGTGCGCACTGCGCGGAAATCCATCCCCTGAAGCCGGTTGACCGGCGTTTGCAATGTGCCGAACCGCCGTGCACACGGAGACTGTTGTGCCTTTCATCATCGAGACCTTCGACAAACCCGATCACCAGCACGTGCGCCAGGCCACGCGGGCCGCGCACCTGGCGTTCCTCGACCAGCACAAAGCCCTGCTGCTGGCCTGCGGCGCCAAGCTGGCCGACGACGGCAAGGATCTGGGGGGCGGCCTGTACGTGGTGGCGCTCGATTCGCGCGAAGAGGCGCAGCGCTTCATCGAATCCGACCCGTTCCACGCCGCAGGCCTGTTCGAGCGCGTCACGCTCACGCGCTGGCGCAAGGCCTACGTCGATGGACAGAGCTACCTGTAAACCCCACGCGCCCCTGCATTCCCTGAAGAAGAAAGACCTTCCATGACCACTGCACCCGCACGCGAGCGCGTTCTCATCACCGGCGGCGGCGCCGGCATCGGCGCGGCGACGGCCGAGCGCTGCCGCGCCGACGGCTACGAGCCCGTCATCATCGACCGCGCGATCGCCCACTCGCCCGGCGGCATTCAGGCCGACCTGTCCGACACCGCCGACACCGCGCGGGCCCTGCAGCAAGCGCTGGCGGGCGGGCCCATCACGCGCCTGGTCAACAACGTGGGCATCGTGGTGCCTGCCGAAGCCGCGGATCAGACGCTGGAGCAATTCGACCTCGCCGTGGCGCTGAACCTGCGCTGCGCGCTGCAGTGCATGCAGGCGCTGCTGCCGGGCATGCAGGCGGCGGGCTTCGGGCGCATCGTGAACATGTCCTCGCGCGCCGCATTGGGCAAGGAGCTGCGCACCGCGTATTCGGCCACCAAGGCCGGCCTGATCGGCATGACGCGCGTGTGGGCGCTGGAGCTGGGCCGCCACGGCGTGACGGCCAACGCCATCGGCCCGGGCCCCATCCGCACCGAGCTGTTCGACCGCGCCAACCCGCCCGATGCGCCGCGCACCAAGGCCATCATCGACTCGGTGCCCGTCAAGCGCGTGGGCACGCCGGACGACGTGGCGCATGCCGTGTCCTATCTGCTCGATGCGCGCAGCGGCTTCGTCACCGGCCAGGTCTTGTACGTCTGCGGTGGCATGACCGTGGGCGTGGCCGGGGTCTAGCGCTTCCTCCTCGCGTTTTCTCAAAACCTCACAACACCAAAGAGACAATTTCCATGTCGAAAATCACCGCCTTCTTCACCGAACTGATGCGGCGCTACCTGCCCGATCCGTTCGTCTTCGCGATCATGCTCACGCTGCTGACCATGGCGCTTGCCTTCGGGGTGGAAAATCGCCCCATCAACGCCGTGGTGCAGGACTGGGGCAAGGGCTTCTGGAGCCTGCTGGCCTTCACCACGCAGATGGCGGTGATCCTGGTGATGGGCTACGTGCTGGCGGCCGCGCCCATCGTGGACCGCTTCCTCGACCGCATCGCCTCGCACGTGCACACGCCGCGCCAGGCCATCATCGTCGCCACCATCGTGGGCTGCGTGGGCAGCTACCTCAACTGGGGCTTCGGCCTGGTGATCGGCGGCATCATGGCGCGCAAGCTGGCGCTCAAGGTCAAGGGCGTGCACTACCCGCTCATCATCGCGGCGGCGTACACGGGCTTCACCATGTACAGCCTGGGTTTCTCGGCGACCATCCCCGTGCTCATCTCCACCAAGGGCCACGCGTTCGAAAGCACCATGGGGCTGATCCCGCTCACGCAGACGATCTTCTCCGCGCCCATCCTGCTGACCAGCCTGGCCGTGCTCATCGCGCTGCCGCTGCTCAACGCCACCATGCACCCCAAGAAGGGCGAGCCGGTCGTGGAACTGGACCCGGCCACCGTGGCCGACACCAAGCCCGCCAGTGCCGAACACCTGCTGGGCGACGAGAAGACGCTGGCCTGGCGCCTGAACAACAGCCGCGTGCTGAGCCTGCTGATCGGCCTGTGCGGCATGGCGTACGTGGCCATGCATTTCATCCAGGGCGGCAACCTCGACCTGAACATGATCAACTTCTTCATCCTGTTCCTCGGGGTGCTGCTGCTGGGCACGCCGATGAAGTATGTGGAGAAGGTCAACGAAGGCGTGAAGACCATCGGCGGGATCATCCTGCAGTTCCCGTTCTACGCCGGCATCATGGCCATCATGCACGGCTCGGGCCTGGTGGAGTCCATCGCGCACGTGTTCGTGAGCGTCTCCACCGCCGACACACTGCCGCTGTGGGGCCTGGTGAGTTCGTTCGTCATCAACTTCTTCGCGCCTTCGGGCGGCGGGCACTGGGTGCTGCAGGGCCCGTTCATGATCAACGCGGCCACCACGCTGGGCGCCTCGCAGGCGCAGACCGCCATGTCGGTGATGCTGGGCAACGGCTGGAACGATCTGGTGCAGCCGTTCTGGATCCTGCCGGCGCTGGCGCTGTCCAAGCTCAAGCTGAAAGACATCATGGGCTACACGGTGGTCTCCATGCTGCTGGTCGGCGCGATCTATGCCGTGACCATGCTGGTCTGGCCGCACCTGTGACCGCAGGCGCCTCTCTTTTCTTCCCTTTCCATCCCTTTTCGTTTTCAAGGAGCAAACGATGCTGTTCATGGCTGAAATGACGGTGAACATCCCGTCCACGCTGGCCCCCGAAGTGGCCGACGAGATCAAGCGCAAGGAGAAGGAATATTCGCAGCAGCTGCAGCAGGGCGGGAAGTGGCGCCACCTGTGGCGCGTCGTCGGCGAATACGCCAACGTGAGCATCTTCGACGTCGCCAGCAATGACGAGCTGCACACGATTCTGAGCGGCCTGCCGCTGTTCCCCTACATGCAGATCAAGGTGACGCCGCTGGCCAATCACCCGTCGTCCATCGTGCAGGAATAACGGCGTTGGCCGCTGCGCCCCGCTGGCGGGCGCCGCACCCGCCACGCGCCCCGCTTTTCATCCCCATAAAGAGATCCGAGGAAACAACATGACTTCCGTCCGCCCAAGCCTTCGCTTCGCCGCCCATCGCCGCACCCTGCTGGCCGCCGCCCTGGCCGTGGCCGCCACCGCTGCGGTGCCCACCGCGTTCGCGCAGGCGTTCCCCAACAAGCCCATCACCATCATCGTGCCCTTCGCAGCCGGCGGCACCACCGACATCCTGGCGCGCGTGATCGGCCAGGGCCTGTCCGCGGAGCTGGGCCAGTCGGTGGTGGTGGACAACCGCGCCGGCGCGGGCGGCAACATCGGCGGCCAGATGGCCGCGCGCGCCCCGGCCGACGGCTACACGCTCTTCATGGGCACGGTGGGCACGCACGCCATCAACGCCGCGCTCTACAAGAAGATGCCATTCGATCCGGTGAAGGACTTCGCGCCGCTCACGCGCGTGGCCAACGTGCCCAACCTGCTGGTGGCCAACCCCAACCAGCCCTACAAGACGGTGCAGGAGCTGATCGCCTATGCCAAGGCCAACCCCGGCAAGGTGAACTTCGGCTCGTCCGGCAGCGGCAGCTCCATCCACCTGTCGGGCGAGCTGTTCAAGAGCATGGCCAAGGTGGACATGCAGCACGTGCCCTACAAGGGCAGCGCCCCGGCCGTGACCGACCTGCTGGGCAACCAGATCGGCATCATGTTCGACAACATGCCCTCGGCCATCCAGCATGTGCGCTCGGGCAAGCTGCGCCCCATCGCCGTGACCACGGCCAAGCGCTCGCCCGAGCTGCCCGACGTGCCCACCATCGCCGAAGCCGGTGTGCCGGGTTACGAGGCCACGTCGTGGTTCGGCATGTTCGCGCCCGCCGGCACGCCTGCGCCCATCGTGGCGCAATTGAACAAGGCCCTGGTCAAGGTGCTGTCGCAGCCCGAGACGAAAAAAGAAACTGGCCGACCAGGGCGCCGAGCCGGTGAGCGAGACGCCCGAGCAGTTCGCCGCCTTCATCCAGGCCGAAAGCGCCAAGTGGGGCAAGGTCGTGAAGGAGTCCGGCGCCAGCGTGGATTGATTTGCTATATTTTTGATAGCTATATGCCCTAGTGGAATTTGCGCTGGTGGCATTTTTCATGCCAGTGCCGGCCGCTTGAATCGCAGGCGCCGGCGCCGACTCAGCAGAACGCCTGGCGCTGCGCCTTGAGCGCATCGCGGTCGATGCTCGCGTGCAGCAGTGCCATGTCGTTCGCGTCCACGCCGTGGCCGGCAAAGTGCTGCGGCCACTGGTCCACCGTGCGTGCCACGGCCTGGATGAGCTCGATGGCCCGGGCGCGCGGAATGCCGAACTCGCTCAGGTCCGTCAGCGCGTTCTCCAACGTGGATTCGGCGCCGTGCCGGCCGACCACCATGGCCTGGTAGCCCATGTTCTGCAGCGTGGGCACCACGTCGAACGCGGGCGACAGCTCGTAGTACCCGTCCCAGCCCAGCCGCAGGCAGTGGTTGCGTTCGTGGTCGTCCGTGTTGTCCATGAGGATGTTGAACACCATGCGCTGGAACAGCTCTTCGCGCTGGGCTTTCTGCCGGTCCGGATGGGCCTGGCGCCGCAGCACGGTGGCCAGCGCCCCGTAGCTTTCCGCAAGGCCCGCCGCCGCCAGCGCCGTCCGGGCCGAGAGGCAATGCACCCGCAGGGTCTGCCCGCCGATGTCGAGCCGGTCGAAGCGCTCGATGGTCAGCGCATGGCGCCGCTTGCCGTGCGCGTGCCGCGAGGGCAGGGGCAGCACGCCGGTGGTGGCCACGTGAATGCCGGCCTGCGCCGCCAGCGTCATGGTGGCGTGTTCGATCAGCGGCGTGTCCACGGCGTCGTCCCATTCGCTGAACTTGACCACGCAGGGGCCTTTGTCGGTCTGCAGCAGTGCCTTGGGCCGTGCGCCGCCCAGCGTGACGCCGGGCTGCACCAGGCGCTGGATGTCCGGCGTGATGGGCGCTTGCGTCTGCACGTCTTCCACGGCCTGCGCCAGCGAGGCCAGATCGCGCAGCTGCGGATAGGGCCCGATGCGCCGGGGCACGTAGCGCTCGGCGGAGGTGGAGATGCCCAAGGCGCCGAAGCGGTCGTCCCCGGCGAACAGCAGCATCTCCAAAATCGACAGGCGCGCGGGCCGGTCGATGTGGCGGATGATGCGCTCGCCCCACCGGTCGGGCCGCGCGTCGTCGATGGCGCCGGGGGCGGTGTCCTTGTGCCCTGCGCTGAAGGTCTGGCCCGCGATGAGCGGCAGGTCTTCGCTCAGCGCGAATTCCCACCAGTCCGCGGCGTAGGTGAAGGTGGCGCAGTTGGTCACCAGCGGCGACAGGGCCACGGAGCCTGTCAGCACGGGGGCGGCCGGGTTGACCAGGGTCCAGACGCAGAGCGTGTCCTGCGGCGCGTAGGTACGGGGCGTGACCCCTCCTGGCAGCGTCATGGCCGCTCTTTCTTGATGCCGGCGATCAGGGCGGCCAGGCCTGAAGCGGCATTGGGCAGAAATCGCTCAGCTCGCCGTTTTTCTTCAGCGAAATCCCGCAGGGCTTTTTCGATCTCCACTTTCCTGTCCGGCACAGGAACGTCGCGCAAGGCTTCTCTGGACGATGCGGATGGCCGGTTCGCCACCCGGGGGGGCGAATGGGGAGCCCCGCTGTCGGGCGCAGCGCCTGCCTTCAAGGTGGAGGGGGGGCGCTTTGCACGGCCTTGGGTCGCCGCTTTCCTGCCCCTGTCTTCTTGCTTGGCCGGAGACCGGGGTTTGGGGCGTGCTCTCGCCACTTCGCGCTCCAGCGAGGCGAGATCGTTCTGCGGGGCAATCAGGTCGGCCAGCCCCTGCGCCTGGTTGATGAGCCACAGGCACATGACATACGACGCCATCGCCACGGAGGGATCGCCCCGCTCGATGCGGGCCATGGTCGGCTGCGACACACCCAGCCGCTGGGCCCACTGCGCCTGCGTTTCCCTGCGGCGCTTGCGGGCGATGACGATGTTCTGCGCCAATTGCTCGATCTGCTGCAGTACGGCCTGGGGATAGTCTGCGGGAGGGGTGTTCTGTCTCGGCATTCATAGATGTTAGTGAAAATGCCTAAGAATAGAAACCTATGAATCAATGGCTTGGCCGGGGATCAGGGCAAGAAAGTCAAGAAATTCGCATAGATAGCCGATTAATGTGAAAAAATAAATATCTATGAATAAATTGAGACAGGCAACGATTGGCCCATAGCGATGCCGGCCCACGAATGGAGCGCGAGCCGGCGGTTCGAGGGGCAGGGGCTGGGCACGGCGCGGGCGGCGGCCAGTTCCCATGCGGGCGGCGGGCAACAACGCCCTTCCGCCGGTCTCCAGGTCTTCAGAAGAAGTACGTCAGTCCCACGCTGAAGCTGCGCGGCAGGGCGGGCGACACCACGTTGGCGTTGATCGCGCCGTCGTAGTAGGCCTTGTCGAACACGTTCTTCACGCCCGCGGTGATGCGGTAGTTGGAGCCGGCATAGCCGATCGACAGGTCCGCCACGGTGTAGGCGGGCAGGGTGAAGGGGTACGAGCCGACCTGCTCGCTCACGTAGCGGGCGCCGGCGCCCAGGGTGATCTGCGGCATCTGCGGCAGCTTGTAGGTGGCCCACAGGGCCAGCGTGTGGCGCGGCGTGAGGTTCAGCGGCAGGCCCACGATGGCGGCGTTGTTGTCGCGCGTGACCTTCGTGTCGGTATAGGTGTAGGCGCCCGTCAGCTTCAGGCTGCGCAGCAGTTCGGCGCCCACTTCCAGCTCCAGCCCGCGCGCGCGCTGCTCGCCGGTCTGCACGCTGAAGCCGGTGTTGGCCGGGTCGGCGGTGGTGACGTTGCGGCGCTTGAGGTCGAAGAGCGCCAGCGCCCCGGTGAGCCCGCCGCCGGGTGCCTCGTACTTCAGGCCCGCTTCCCATTGCTTGCCGGTCTCCGGCGCGAAGGGCGAGCCGCCGAAGCTGGTTCCCGACACGGGCAGGAACGATTCGCCGTAGCTGGCGTAGGCCGCCCATCCGGGCGTGAACTCGTACACCAGCCCGGCCGACAGGGTGGTGGCGGAATCCTTCTGGCGTGTCTGCCGGTTGGCCAGGCGGTCGTCGATCTGGTTGTCCGACCAGTCGCGGCGCAGCCCGACCAGGGCCGTCCATTGCGGGTTGAACTTGATCTGGTCCTGCGCGTACAGGCCCATCACGCTGAGCTTTTCGGGCGCGTTGCTGGTGTAGGCGGCTGGGCAGGTGGTGGCCGCGCCGTACACCGGATTGAACAGGTCGAGCGCGCCGATGGTGCAGCGCCGCTGGCCTTGCCAGCTGTGGCTGGTGCGTGCGTCCAGCCCGGTCACCAGGCGGTGCTGCACGCCCAGGGCGGCAAACTGCGACAGCAGCGAGGTGTCGGTGGCCAGCATGTCGTCGTCCAGGTACTGGCGTGTGGCCTGGCGGTTCTGCAGGCGCTGGTTGGACTGCAGCGCCAGGTTGGAGACGAAGTTGCCGTTGCCCTTCTCCGATTCGTAGCGCACGTTCTGGCGCAGCGTCATCTGCGGCGAGAAGCGGTGCTCCAGCGCGTAGCCGACCGAGGTGCTTTCGATGTCGTAGCCGCCGAAGCTCGGATCGCCCGTGTACAGCGTGGTTCGCACGGGGCCGTTGCGGTTGGGCAGCACCGTGCCGTAGGGCGTGATGCCCTGCTGGCGCATCCAGTTGCTCTGGCTGTAGGTGGCGAACAGCACCAGATCGGTCTGCGCGCCCAGGTCCAGCGACAGCGAAGGCGCGATCCAGCGGTCGCGCCGGTAGATGAAGTCGGTCGGATCGTCGCTGTTCGAGACCTGGGCGTTGATGCGGAACGCCGCCTTGCCCGACTCGTTCAGCGGCCGGTTGATGTCGGCCTGCAAGGTGCGCTGGCCGAAGCTGCCCACCTCCACGCCCACTTCGCTCAAAGCATCGCGCTTGGGCCGCTTGCTGATGGCGTTGACGATGCCGCCGGGCTGCACCTGCCCGTACAGCACCGAGGCCGCGCCCTTGAGCACCTCGAAGCGCTCGTAGCCGTAGGGCGTGAGGCGCGTCCACATGCCGGGGCTTTGCACCAGGCCGTCGATGAGGATGGATTCGGTGGAGCGAAAGCCCCGGATGTTGATGTCGTCGAAGCCGCGCCGCCCGAAGTTGACCGGGCTCACGCCGGCCACGGTCTGCAGCGCCTGCTGCAGGTTCGCGATCTGGCGCGACTCCATCTGCTCGCGCGTGACCACGCTCACCGACTGCGGGGTTTCCAGCCGGCGCATGGGTGCCTTGCCGGCCGTCTGGGCTTCCACCGGGGCGAAGCCCACGTCCTTTTCCGTGCTGGCGTTGATGCGCACCTCCTGCAGTTGCGGCGTCGCGTCCGCGCTGGCCTGGGCCATGGCGGCCTGCGACAGGCACAGCGCCAGTGGCGTGAGTGCGCAGCGGCACAGGGTGCGTGCGGGGGAGCGGGCCAGCGAAGGGCTCAGGAAAGGAGTGGCGTGGGCAGGCGAGTGCGCCGCGTCGGAACGGGTGTGGACCATGGAAATGCGGGAGAGGAGGGGCGAGGAAGAGGCCGCCGGCCAGCCGGAAGGCCGCCGGACCAGGCGATGGAAAAGAGACGGATCCATTTGATTAAGAATAATTATCATTCAAATTGATGTGAAACGGGCGAGTCGGACAGAGGCGCCGGCCATCGGCGGGCTTTCTGCAGGTTTGCAGCCGGCATGCGGCGTGCGTGCGCGTGACGCGCCTGCACCCGCTGGCAGGGGTGCCAGCGCGGTCTTGCGGCCGCCTCAGCCGCCCTGGGCCTGCAACAGCAGTGCCAATGTGGAGAGCGCTGCCAGCAGCGGTTCGCGGTCGGCCGACCGCAGGTGCCCACCCAGACTT
>NZ_BAAJYT010000080.1:0-15958 GCF_057541515.1 Acidovorax sp. KNOB132 | reverse complement strand
CCCGCTGATCGCCTGGATGCTGTGCGGCGCGCCCCTGGCAGCGCTCGCCCAGTCGGAGGCGGAGCCCGGCGCGCCGGCCGTGCCAGAAGCGGCGCCCGCCCTGCGCGCCAGCCCCCTGCTGCAGGAGAAGATCCCCGAAGCCGTGCGCCCGCAGCTGCCGATCTTCGTGAAAGGCGACAGCGTGACCGGCCAGCCGGACATCAACGCCGTCGTCGAAGGCAATGCCGAACTGCGCCGCGGCGACACCATCATCCACGCCGACCGGCTGGAATACGCGGTGCCCGACGACCTCGCCAAGGCGCGCGGCCAGGTGCGCATCAACCGCGCGGGCAACGTGTACGAAGGCTCGGAGCTGGAACTGCGGGTCGACGCCTTCTCGGGCTATTTCGATGCCGCCAACTACCGCTTCCTGATGAACGGCGCCCACGGCGAGGCCAGCCGCGTGGACTTCATCGACCGCGATCGCTCCGTGGTGCACAACGCCACCTACACCACCTGCCAGAAGAACGACGAAGCCACCTGGCAGCCCGACTGGGTGCTGCGCGCGCGGTCGATCCGCATCGACAACGAAGAGCAGGTGGGCACGGCCGACGGCGCGGTGCTGGAGTTCAAGGGCCTGCCCATCCTGCCCATCCCGCACATCACGTTCCCGCTGTCCGACCGCCGCAAGTCGGGGCTGCTGCCGCCCACCGTGGCCATCGACAACGTGAGCGGCGTCGAGTACGCGCAGCCCTACTACTGGAACATCGCGCCCAACCGCGACGCCACCATCACGCCCACCGTCATGTCCAAGCGCGGCGTGAACCTGGGCGGCGAATTCCGCTACCTGGAGCCCACCTACCGGGGCGAGCTGCGCGGCGATTACATGCCGAACGACAAGCTGCGCGGCCGCGACCGCTGGGGATACGGCCTCAAGCACAGCGGCACGTTCGACACGCCGCTGGGCGGCCTGAACTTCAACATGGACGTGAGCCGGGTCAGCGACGACAACTACTGGCGCGACTTCACGCGCAACGTGACCGGCATGACCCAGCTCACCCAGCGCCTGCTGCCCGGCGACGCCACGCTGTCCTGGGGCAAGGACGACATGTCGCTCAGCCTGCGCACCCTCAAGTGGCAGACGCTGCAGGACGTGAGCGCGCCCATCGTGCCGCCCTACGACCGCATGCCGCAGCTGCGCTGGGGCTACAACCCCACCATGCTGCCTTACGGCCTGGATGCCAGCGTGGAGGCCGACTACACCAGCTTCCATGCGGACCGCGCCCTCACCGGCCAGCCCAACGCCCAGCGCAGCTACGCCATGGCGCAGATCAGCCGGCCATTCCTCGCGCCCGCCGGCTTCATCACACCGCGCGTGCAGCTGCACGCCACGCAATACCAGTTCGACAGCCCGCTGGCCAACGGCCAGCGCAACGCGCAGCGCACGCTGCCCACGTTCAGCCTGGACAGCGGCCTGGTGTTCGAGCGCGATGCGCGCTACTTCGGCCGCAACTTCCTGCAGACGCTGGAGCCGCGCGCCTTCTACACCTACACGCCCTACCGCGACCAGAGCCTGCTGCCGGTGTACGACACGGCGGCCAACGACTTCAACTTCGCCACCATCTACACCGAGAACGGCTACGGCGGCAACGACCGCCTGGCCGACAACAACCTGCTCACCCTGGGCGTGACCACGCGGCTGCTGGACCCGGACGACGGCGCCGAGGCGGCCCGCTTCGGCATCGCCCAGCGGGTGCGGTTCTCCGACCAGAAGGTCGTGCTGCCCGGCGAGTCCACCGTCAGCGAACGGCTGTCGGACGTGCTGCTGGGCGCGGGCCTGAACTGGACGAAGCAGTGGGGCTTCGACTCCACGGTGCAATACAACCCCAAGACGGGCCGCTCCATCCGCTCCACCGTGGGCGCGCGCTACAACCCCAGCGCCTACCGCGTCATCAGCGCCGCCTACCGCCTGCAGCGCGGCACCAGCGAGCAGATCGACGTGGGCTGGCAATGGCCCATCAACGACCTGTGGGGCGACAAGGGCCAGGACCTCGGCCCGGGCCGTGGGCAGGGCCCTGGCCGCTGGTACACCGTGGGCCGCCTGAACTACAGCATGCAGGACCGCAAGCTGGTGGACACCGTGGTGGGCTTCGAATACGACAGCTGCTGCTGGGTCGGCCGCGTGGTGCTCGAGCGCCTGCAAAGCAGCGTGACCACGGCCAACACCCGGCTGCTGTTCCAGATCGAGTTCGTGGGCTTTTCCCGCCTCTCGCTCGGCTCCAACCCCCTCACCAGCCTGAAGCAGAACATTCCGCGCTACCAGTACCTGCGCGAGCAGACCAGCACGCCCAGCCGCTTCACCAATTACGACTAACCCGACACCTGCCAACCACATGAACCATCGCGCTTTCACCCTGGGCCTGGTGTGCCTGGCCACCCTGGCCTCCCTCGCACCCGCGGGCGCCTCCGCGCAAGGACTGCGCGCCTCGGGCGCTGCCAGCGGCACCGGCGGTACCGGGCTGTCCTCGCGCGCCCTGCCGCCCGTCACCGTGCCCGACGCCCGCACCGGCGCAGACCGCAGCGGCATCCGCCAGGCGGACTACATCGTGGCCGTGGTCAACACCGCCCCCATCACCAACAACGAGGTGCAGACCCGCGTGGCGCGCGTCGAGCAGCAGCTGGCCGCCCAGGGCGGCGAGCGCCCGCCCCGGGACGTGGTGGCGCGCGAAGTGCTCGAGCGCGTGATCAATGAAAAGATCCAGGTGCAGATGGCCAACGAGAGCGGTATCAAGGTGGACGACATCGCCGTCTCCCAGGCCGAGCAGTCGGTGGCGCGCCAGAACAACGTGAGCCTGGAGGAAATGCACCGCCGCCTCGCGATCGACGGCATCAGCAAGGACCGCTTCCGCGAAGAACTGCGCAACCAGCTGCTGGTGCAGCGCCTGCGCGAGCGCGACGTCGAAGCCCGGGTGCGCGTGAGCGACCTGGACGTCGACCAGTACCTGCGCGAGCAGCAGTCCGCGTCCGATCCGGCCAAGGTCGAACTCAACCTGGGCCACATCCTGGTGCTCGTGCCCGAGAACGCCAGCCCCGAGGTCGTGGAGCAGCGCCGGCTGCGCGCGCAGCAGGCGGCCGACAAGGTGCGCGCCGGCGACGATTTCGGCCAGGTGGCGCGCGAGTTCTCCGATGCGGCCGAAGGCGCCTCCGGCGGCCTGCTGGGCCTGCGCCCCGCCGATCGCTACCCCGAGCTCTTCGTGCGCTCGACCCAGCAGACGCCCGTGGGCGGCATCGTCGGCCCCGTGCGGTCGCCGGCCGGGTTCCACGTGCTGAAAGTGGTGGAAAAGACCAATGCCGCAGCCCCCACCGTGGCGGTGCAAAGCCATGCGCGGCACATCTTGCTGCGTGCCAATCCGCAGCTGACCGAGACCGCGGCGGCCGCACGGCTGGCCGACTACCGCCGGCGCATCCTGGCGGGCCAGGCGGACTTCGCCACGCTCGCGCGCGAGAACTCGCAGGACGGCAGCTCCAAGCAGGGCGGCGACCTCGGATGGGCCAGCCCGGGCCGCTACGTGCCCGAGTTCGAGGAAGCGCTCAATGCGCTCAAGCCCGGCGAGATCAGCGAGCCCATCGTCACGCGGTTCGGCGTGCACCTGATTCAGCTGCTGGAGCGCCGCGAGGCCAAGCTCACCCAGCGCGAACAGCGCGACATGGTGCGCGACGTGGTGCGCGAAAAGAAGCTGGACGAGGCCTACGCCACCTGGGCGCAGGAAGCCCGGGCCCGCGCGTATGTGGAATACCGCGATCCGCCGCAATGACGCGCCGCCTGCCCACGCGCCTTCGCCGCGCAGCGCCATGAAGCACATCCCGCGCAAGCGCTTCGGCCAGCATTTCCTGTCGGACCACGGCATCATCGATGCCATCGTGCGCGCCATCGGCCCCGAGCCGGGCCAGCCCATGGTGGAGATCGGTCCCGGCCTGGCCGCACTCACGCAGCCGCTGGTCGAGCGCCTGGGGCGCCTCACCGTGATCGAGCTGGACCGCGACCTGGCAGCGCGGCTGCGCCTGCACGGCCAGCTGGACGTGATCGAATCCGACGTGCTGAAGGTGGACTTCGCCCAGGTCGCCCAATCGCTGAACGCGCCCAAGGTGCGCGTGGTCGGCAACCTGCCGTACAACATCTCCACGCCCATCCTGTTCCATTTGCTGGAGCAGGTGCATGTCATCGAAGACCAGCATTTCATGCTGCAAAAGGAAGTGATCGACCGCATGGTGGCGAGCCCCTCCACGGGCGACTACGGGCGGCTGTCGGTCATGCTGCAGTGGCGCTATGCGATGGAGGATGTGCTGTTCGTGCCGCCGGAGAGCTTCGATCCGCCGCCGCGCGTGGACAGCGCCGTCGTGCGCATGGTGCCCCATGCCTCGCCGGCCCCCGTATCACCCGCCCTGCTGTCCGAACTGGTGCAGGTGGCCTTCAGCCAACGCCGCAAGCTGCTGCGGCACACGCTGGGCCGCTGGCTGCAGGAGCGCGCCTTCCCGGGCACCTTCGATACCCAACGCCGGGCCGAGGAAGTGCCAGTGCACGAGTACGTGGCCCTGGCTCAGTCACTGCACCCTGCCTGAGCGCAGGCGGTGCAATGCGGGGACCGGGCCACCCGGCCCCGTGCACCGAAAAGAGTCAAGCGCGGCAAGCAGTGGCCTGAGGGCCCTGCCTGTCGCGCATGACCGCCTGAGGTCAGGCGGCGGCGAGCCAGTAACCCGCGTTGAACGGGCTGCTCATGCGCAGCGCCAGGGGCGATACGTCAACGAGCTTGTCGGTCGGCATTTTTTCCGCGGAAGGATCGACTGCGATTTCAATGGGCTGCGCTGCGGCGGTCTCGTTAGCCTCGTTCGCCCGTTCTGCCTGGCTGGTGGATGCAGAACGGGCTACAGAAAAGAATAGAAACACCGGAACGGTATCTTTCGATCGCTCCAGTAGTCCGCCGCTTCCCGGAAGATGTCGAGCAACTGCTCGCGTGCTTCCTTGTCGAACTTCACCGTGGTCGGAATCTGCTCCAGCACCACGATGAAGCCCGGTTGCGGGCCCGATTTATGCAATGGGTCCGTCATGCAGTCGTACAGCGCGTCGAAATTCTTTCCGAAGTGCGCCGGGAACATGAACTGGCCTGCGATCAGGTCCAGCACGTCCTGTTTGGTTTGTGCGTGTGCAAGGTTGGCGTACAGGAAGTGTTGGCCGAGCGCCTTGGCCGACTCTTGCAGGTCTTGCACGCGAAAAGCGCGAATAGACTGCACGATGTTGGGGCGCACGCCACGCAATGGGTTTTCCTGATCGTTACGAAGTGGCATTTCCATCTCCGCTGCTCTTTCTTTATGTAGTCACCAATGAGGAATATCCGGAAGTTCGGTCCAGCGGCGCCACCAAGGCGGGGGGCCGACAGGCGGGCAACCGATCGCGGCAATGCCGGCGAGCGCTTTTGGCGTCCAGCGTCATTCAACAATTTTTCGAAAGCTCGCGTAGTGGTCGCCGGTGTAGTAGCAGGCATCGGGGACGCGGGGCGCTCCTCCGCACACGATGCGCCGGGCACCACGGTTCTTCGCACCCGGCGTTCTGACGGTGTATTCGCGGTAATAGCCCCGTTTTTCCAGGGGCAGCAACCGTTCGCGATTGCCGAACACCGAACCATCCTTGTCGTAAGGAAATGGTCCACCTTCGCGGATGAGCCCGTAGGTCGCCCGCCCTTGCGGGGGCAACTCGGCCAGTGCGATGGTGGTCACTCCGTCGGAAGACGGGGGTTTTCGGGCCTGTCCCGTGGTCGGGACCAGAACGAACGCGGCACCCAGTACGCACGCAAGACCTGTCTTGTACGCCTGGATGGCGATAGCCTTCAGCATCAACTACACCTTTCAGAAACTACGGGTTTACCCGAAATTTCGAGCCGTTAGTTTGACTTAATCGCCCCCAAAAAGCAAGCGCCTGCCCAATAATTGGGCAGGCGCTTTCAAGGCCAAACGCGTCTAAAAGTTAGCGCTTGCTACGTCATCACCGCTCTACCGGGAGGCATTTGCATCGGCCACCGTGAGTGCCGTCATGTTGACGATGCGGCGCACGGTGGCGCTGGCTGTCAGGATGTGCACCGGTTCCGCCGCGCCCAGCAGCACGGGGCCGATGGCGATGCCACCGCCGGCCGCCGTCTTGAGCAGGTTGTAGGAAATGTTGGCCGCGTCGATGTTGGGCAGGACCAGCAGGTTGGCGCTGCCGGCGAGCGTGCTGTGGGGCATGACCACGGCGCGCTGGGCCGCATCCAGGGCGACATCGCCGTGCATCTCGCCATCCACTTCGAGCCACGGCGCCTGGATGCGCAGCAGGTCGAGGGTCTGGCGCATCTTGACGGCGCTCGGCTGGTTGCTGCTGCCGAAGTTGGAGTGCGACAGCAGTGCGGCCTTGGGCTTGATGCCGAATCGCATCATTTCCTCGGCCGCCATGACGGTGATCTCGGCCAGCTGTTCGGCCGTCGGGTCGTAGTTGACGTGCGTGTCCACCAGGAACACCTGGCGGTCGGGCAGCAGCAGGCCGTTCATGCAGGCGTAGGTGTTCACGCCGGCACGCTTGCCGATCACCTGGTCGATGTAGTTCAGGTGCAGCGCCGTGTGGCCCCAGGTACCGACGATGAGGCCATCGACCTCGCCCTTGTGCAGCAGCATGGAGCCGATCAGCGCCAGGCGGCGGCGCATTTCGATCTTGGCGATGGGCACGGTGATGCCCTTGCGCTCGGTCATGCGGTGGTAGGTCTGCCAGAAGTCGCGGTAGCGGTGGTCGTTCTCGACGTTGACCACGTCGTAGTCCACGCCTTCCTTCAGGCGCAGGCCGAACTTCTCGATGCGCTGCGCGATGATGGACGGGCGCCCGATGAGCGTGGGCCGTGCGACTTTTTTCGTCCACCACGATCTGCGCGGCGCGCAGCACGCGTTCTTCCTCGCCCTCGGCATAGGCCACGCGCTTCTTGGCGGCCGTCTTGGCGGCGGTGAAGATGGGCTTCATCGTGGTGCCGGAGGCATACACGAAGGTCTGCAGATGGTCGCGGTACGCGTCCATGTCGATGATCGGGCGCTGGGCCACGCCGCTGTCGGCGGCGGCCTGGGCCACGGCCGGGGCGATCTTCATCATCAGCCGCGGGTCGAACGGTTTGGGGATCAGGTATTCGGGGCCGAAAGCCAGCGGCTCGCCCACGTATGCGGCAGCCACCACCTCGCTCTGCTCGGCCTGGGCCAGTTCGGCGATGGCGTGCACGGCGGCGATTTCCATCTCCAGCGTGATCGTCGTCGCGCCGCAGTCCAGCGCGCCGCGGAAGATGTACGGAAAGCACAGGACGTTATTGACCTGGTTCGGGTAGTCCGTGCGGCCGGTCGCCATCACGACGTCGCCGCGCACGGCGTGGGCGTCTTCGGGCGTGATCTCGGGATTGGGATTGGCCAGCGCGAAGATGACCGGGCGCGCGGCCATCTTGGCCACCATGGCGGGCTTGAGCACGCCGCCAGCGGAGAGGCCCAGGAACACGTCGGCGCCCTCAATGACTTCGGACAGGCTGCGGGCTTCGGTCTTCTGGGCGAACAGGATCTTGTCCTCGTCCATCAGCTCGGTGCGGCCCTCGTAGACCACGCCGGCCAGGTCGGTGACGAACACGTTCTCGCGCTTCAGGCCCACCTTCAGCAGCAGGTTCAGGCAGGCGAGTGCTGCGGCACCCGCGCCCGAGGTGACGAGGCGCACGGAACCGATGTCCTTGTTCACCACCTTCAGGGCGTTGAGCATGGCGGCGGCCACCGTGATGGCGGTGCCGTGCTGGTCGTCGTGGAAGACGGGGATGTTCAGGCGCTTGCGCAACTCGCGCTCCACGTAGAAGCACTCGGGCGCCTTGATGTCCTCCAGGTTGATGGCGCCGAAGGTCGGCTCCAGCGCGGCGATGACCTCGACGAGCTTGACCGGGTCCTTCTCGTTGATCTCGATGTCGAACACGTCCACGCCGGCGAACTTCTTGAAAAGGACGCCCTTGCCTTCCATGACGGGCTTGGAAGCCAGCGCGCCGATGTCGCCCAGTCCGAGAACCGCGGTACCGTTGGAGATCACGCCAACGAGGTTTCCGCGCGAGGTGTAGCGGAAGGCGGCGGCAGGGTCCTTGACGATCTCTTCGCAGGGAGCGGCCACGCCCGGGGAGTAGGCCAGCGCCAGATCGTGCTGGTTGACCATCTGCTTCGTCGCGGCGATCGCGATCTTCCCCGGCTTCGGAAACTCGTGGTACTCAAGGGCAGCCTGGCGCAGCAGGGCGCGTTTGTCGGGCGTGGCATTCACCGGGGGGGTCTCGGACATCAAGCGTCTCCAGCTCTATGAAATTCTGCCGAACCCCGCGCCACGGAGGGTTCCAGGGCGAGGTCACGTCTTCAAGGGTGTGAGATTGTAGTCAGCCCGCCGTAGAAACCCTGGTAAGCAATTCCGCTTAACCGGGGCAAAGCACCCATGACCTGGAAACCCCCAGCGCCACTCCGCCGCTCAGGAAGGATCGAGCGGGAACACCGGCCGGCGCACGTTCCTGAACGGGAACAGCGCGTAGTTGGAACTCGTCACCCCTGTGGGACTGTCGCACTCGACCAGCGCGTGCGACAGCGGCACGAACACCGGGCGGCAGTACATGCGCGATTTGAGCAGCACGAAACGGTGGGCCGTGGGGTCCAGGCCCACGCAGGAGAACACGCCCAGGTCCCACGGCTCGTGCGTGCGCTCGGTCACCACGATGCGCGCCGCGCCGGTATCGAACAGCACCGTGCGCCCCATGGCGCAGCGCTGGCCGGTGTAGATGGGGCCGGTCACGGTGTATTCGCCATCGCTGATGGCCACCACCATGCCCTCGACCGCCACGGGCGCCTTGGCCACGCCGAGTTGCGTGAGCGGCACCTTGTTGCCCAGCCGCACCGCGACGCGCGCGCCGACCCCGGCCGCCACCAGTTCGGCGACCGCCCCGGGGTCGCACAGCGGGCCCACAGCGATGTCTTGCATGCCGTTGGCGAGCGCCGCCTGCAGCACGTCCATGGCATCGCAGGTGCCGCCGGACATGCAGTTGTCGCTGTGGTCCAGCAGCAGCACGGGGCGGTCCGCGCCCACAGCCAGGGCCTGCGCGCGCTGCAGGGACTGATCTAGCGGCTCGCTGTCGTAGACGAACTCGGCGCGCTCGCTCCACATGGCGGCAGCGATGCGGTCGGCGGCCGCCTGGGCCGGTTCGGGATCGTCGGCCGGGGCCGTGACCACCACGCTCATGCACGGTGCCTCGATGTCGGCAAGCGAAAAGCCGGCGAACACCGTCACCGCCGGAATGCCGCCGGCCTCGGCCGCGCGGGCCGCGTCCACCGCGCGCAGCATGGCACCCTGCAGCGTGGTGCTGCGCAGCGTGTGGCCCATCATGGGCAGCGGGTGCCAGCGCACGGTGTAGCGCGCCTGGCCGTGCAGCATGGCCAGCAGCAGGCGCCCGGCGTGTTCGCCGGTTTCGTACATGTCGATGTGCGGGTAGGTCTTGAAGCCCACCATCACGTCGGCATTGGCGACCATCTTGGGGGTGATGTTGCCGTGCAGGTCCAGCGCCACGCCGACGGGCACGCCGGGTGCGGCGGCCCGCACGCGCTCCAGCAGGTCGCCTTCGCCGTCGGGGCTGTTCTCGGCCACCATGGCGCCGTGCAGGTCCAGCAGGATGGCATCGCAGCCCGGGGCGGCGTCCACGATGCGGCGGGTCAGTTCATCGTAGGCCGCGGCATGCACCGGCCCGCTGGGGTTGGCCATGGCCGACACGGGCGTCACCAGTGTGGCGCCCAGCCCCTTGGCCAGGTCGATGAACGCCGCCATGGCCGTGCGCATGCCCTCGTTCTCCTGCAGCGCCTGCGCGCCATAGGCGGGCGAAAAGGCCTCCAGCGGCGTGGGAACGGGCGAGAAGGTGTTGGTCTCGTGGTTGAGCCGCGCGATCAGGATCTTCATGCCGCCACCCCCGCGCTGCGCAGCATGGCCTGCAGCAGCACGTTGCAGCCGGCCTCCAGATGCTCGGGCCGGGCGTCTTCGATCTCGTTGTGGCTGATGCCGTCCGCGCAAGGCACGAAGACCATGGCGGTGGGCGCCAGGCGCGCCAGGTACACGGCGTCGTGCCCGGCGCCGCTCACCACGTCCATGGCGGTGTAGCCCAGGGCCTGGGCATCGGCGCGCACGCCTTCGACCAGTGCCGGGGCGAAGGGCTGCGGCGGAAAGTACACGACCTGCTCCACGGCCACCGGCGTGCGGTGGGCCGCGCCGATGCGCTCGCAGGCGGCGCGCAGGGCCGCGTCCATCTGCAGCAGCACCGCGTCGTCGGCGGCACGCAGGTCCACGGTCATGCGCACGCTGCCGGGGATGACGTTGCGCGAGCTGGGGAAGACGTCCAGCACGCCCACCGTGCCGCGCGCATGCGGGGCGTGGTCGAGGGCGATGCGATTGACCTCGGCCACCAGGCGGCTCGCTGCCAGCAGCGCGTCGCGGCGCAGCTCCATCGGCGTGGGGCCGGCGTGGGCCTCCATGCCCTGCACGGTCACGTCGTACCAGCGCTGGCCCAGCGCGCCCTGCACCACGCCGATCACGCAGTCGTTGGCCTCCAGCACCGGCCCCTGCTCGATGTGCGCCTCGAAATACGCACCCACCGCGGGCGTGGGAGCCGATGTGCCGGCATACCCGATGGCGGCCAGCGCCTCGGCCACGCTGGTGCCCTGCGCATCGCGCTGGGCCAGCGCATGCTCGAGCGTGAAGGCCCCGGCGAACACGCCGGAGCCCATCATCACGGGCACGAAGCGCGAGCCTTCCTCATTGGTCCACACCGCCACCTCGATCGGCGCCTCGGTGGCGATGCCAGCATCGTTCAGGCTGCGCACCACCTCCAGGCCGGCCAGCACGCCGTAGTTGCCATCGAACTTGCCCCCCGTGGGCTGGGTGTCGATGTGGCTGCCGGTCATCACCGGGGGCAGGGCATCGTTGCGGCCCGCGCGGCGCGCGAACAGATTGCCGATGGCGTCGATGCGCACGCTGCAGCCGGCCTCGCGCGCCCAGCGAACGAAGAGGTCGCGGCCTTCGCCGTCCAGCGCGGTGAGCGCCAGCCGGCACACGCCGCCCTTGGGCGTGGCGCCGATGCGGGCCAGGTCCATCAGCGATTGCCACAGGCGCGCGCCGTTCACGCGGGGTTGCAGGGCAGGGGAGAGGGTCTTCATGTCCACGGTGGTGATCCTGAAAGAGAAAGCAGAAAGCCGGTTTCGAACAAGGGGGCTCAGGCCAGGCCCACGCCCAGGTAGCGGTCCTTGGTGGCCTCGTCGGCCAGGAACGCGGCGTTGCCGGCCTCGTGCACGATGGCGCCCTGCTCGATGATGTAGTGGCGGTCGGCCAGCTGGGTGCAGACCTCCAGGTTCTGCTCCACCAGCAGGATGGCCACGCCGGCGGCCTTGATGGCTTGGAGCTGGGCCACGATCTCCTCGACGATCACGGGGGCCAGGCCCTCCACGGGCTCGTCGAGCATGAGCAGGCGCGGCGCGTTCATCAGCGCGCGGCCGATGGCCAGCATCTGCTGCTCGCCGCCCGACAGCTGCCCGCCGCCGTTGCGGCGCCGCTCCTTGAGGCGCGGAAAGATGCGGTAGATGTCGGCCAGTTGCCAGGGCGACTGCTTGCGCAGGCCCAGCAGCAGGTTCTCTTCCACCGTGAGCAGCCGGAAGATGCCCCGGTGCTCCGGCACCAGGCACACGCCGCGCTGGGCGATGCGGTGCGCGGGCAGGCCCTGCACATCGTCGCCCATGCAGCGCACGCGCCCCTGGCTGGGTGGCACCACGCCGCAGATGGCCTTGAGCGTGGTGGTCTTGCCCGCGCCGTTGCGCCCGAGCAGCGTGACCAGTTCGCCATCGTTCACGTGCAGGTCCACGCCCTGCAGCACATGGCTCTTGCCGTAGTGGGCGTGCAGCCCTTCGATCTGCAGGATCGTCATGCCTTGCCTCCGGTGATCATGTTGCCCAGATAGGCGCTGCGCACCCGCTCGTCGCTGCGGATGGCGTGCGGGTGCCCCTCGGCCAGCACGCGGCCCTGCTGCATCACGGTGACGGTGTCGGAGATGTCCATGACGATGTTCATGTTGTGCTCGATGAGCACCACGGTGTGCTCGTCCTTGAGGCCCTGGATCAGGCGCTTCATCTCGTCCAGGTCGTCGATGCCCATGCCCGAGGTGGGCTCGTCCAGGAAGATGGCTTTCGGCCCCGCCGCCAGTGCCATGCCCACCTCCAGCCGCCGCTGCTGCCCGTGCGAGAGGTTGCCGACCGGCGTGTCCGCATGGCGCTCCAGGCCCAGGCGCGCCAGCACGCTGGCCACCACGTCGGCGCGGGAGCGAGGGCCCACGGGCGCGCTCCAGCAGTTCAGGGCCTGCGCGGGCGCGGTGCCCTGCGCGGCCAGGCGCAGGTTCTCGCGCACGGGCAGGGTGAGGAACAGGCTGGTGACCTGGAACGAGCGGGCCATGCCGCGCTGCACGCGCCGGTGGTCGGGCTCGCGCGTCACGTCGTGCCCGTCGAACACGATGCGTCCGCCGCTCACGCCCTTGGTGCCGGTGAGCATGTGAAACAGCGTGGTCTTGCCCGCGCCGTTGGGGCCGATCACCGAATGCACGGTGTTCGCGCGCACCTTCAAGTCCACGCCCGAGAGCGCGGCGAACTTGTCGTAGCGCTTTTCCACGCCGATGGCTTCCAGCAGGATGGGTGCGGCGGTCATGCTTTGTCTCCCGTGCCGGCGGTGGTGGCGTTCGCGCCGCCCCGAAGGCCGTGCAGGCGCCCCCATGCGGATTCCAGCAGGCCCCAAAGGCCGCGCTGCATGCCCAGGCTCACCGCCATCAGCACCACGCCCAGCAGCAGCAGCCAGCGCGGCCACAAGGTGGAGAGCCAGTCGCCCACGATGAGGTAGAAGGCCGATCCCAGCAGCGAGGCCAGCAGGTTGCCGGTGCCGCCGATCACCGTCATCACCAGGATCATCTCGCTCGTGTGGTACTCGGCGCTCGCCAGCGGGGCGATGCCGGTCATCATGGCGTGCAGCGCGCCGGCCAGGCCCGTCACCGCGCCCGAGATCACGAACGCCTGCAGCTTGAGCAGCCGCAGGTTGTAGCCGATGGCGCCCGCGCGCTCCTCGTTGTCGCGCACGGCCAGCAGCGTGCGCCCGAAGATCGACGCCGACACCTTCTGCAGCAGCCAGAAGGCCAGCAGGAACACCACCGCCACGAAGCCGTAGTACTGCCAGGGCGACTGCAGTGGCCACAGCGTGAACCCGCCCACGGCCAGCGAGGGGCGCGGAATGTCCATCAGGCCGTTGTCCCCGCCCGTGAGGCTGGGCAGGGAATAGGCCAGGAAATAGAACATCTGCGCGAACGCGAGCGTCAGCATCACGAAGTAGGTGCCGCGCTGGCGGATGGCCACCCAGCCCACCAGCGCCGCGCCCAGCGCGCCCGCCGCCACGGCGAGCGCCAGCGCGAGCGGCATGGGCAGCGGCCACCGCGTGAGCGTGAGGGCGATGGTGTAGCTGCCCAGCCCGAAGAAGATGCCCTGCCCGAAGGACAGCAGCCCCGTGTGGCCCAGCAGCAGGTTGCAGCCCATGGCCGCCAGGCCGTAGATCAGCACCTCGCTGGCGAGCGAGCCCGACTGCATGGTGAGCGGCATCGCCAGCACGAAGGCCAGGGCCAGCAGCAGGTGGAAGTGTTTGCGCAAGATCGTCATGGCGGTGTTCATCCTTTGCGGCCCAGCAGGCCATGCGGGCGCAGCAGCAGCACGGCGGCCATGGCGATGTAGATCATCAGGCGCGCGCCCTCGGGCCACACCGTGCTCATCACGCTCTGCACGATGCCGATCAGCAGGCCGCCGACCAGCGCGCCGCCGAAGCTGCCCATGCCGCCCACCACCACGACCACGAAGGCCACGCCCAGCGCCTCGATGCCCATGAAGGGCTCGGCGCCGCGGATCGGCGCGGCCAGCACGCCCGCGATGGCGGCGGTGGCCGCACCCAGCGCGAACACCAGGCTGAAGATGCGGAACACGTTGATGCCCAGCAGCGACACCATCTCGGTCGATTCGCTGCCCGCGCGCACCGCGCTGCCCAGGCGCGTGCCTTCGAGCACCCACCACAGGCCCACGGCCAGCACGGCGGTGAAGCCGATCACGAACAGGCGGTACTTGGGATACACGAAGCTGCCCCACATCACCACGCCCTGCAGCAGGTCGGGCACCGCCACGCTGTCGCCCAGCGGCCCCCACTGCAGGATGACCAGCTCCTGGATCGCCAGCGCCAGGCCCACGGTGACCAGGATGTGGAACTCGTGCGGCTTGGCGTAGACGTGGCGCAGCACGAGCTTTTCGGTCAGCCAGCCGAGCGCGCCCACCACCAGCGGCACCACGGCCAGCGCGAGCCAGAAGCTCAGCCCCCAGCGCGTCATCTGGTAGCAGAAATACGCGCCCAGCAGGTAGAACGCGCCGTGCGCGAAGTTCACGAAGCGCAGCAGGCCGAACACGATGGACAGGCCGACGGCCAGCAGGAAATACAGCATGCCGATGCCGATCCCGTTGATGACCTGTAGCAGGTAGATGCTCATGGAAGTGGGGCAGTCAAGGCTTTGGCCCCGCGGCTGCGGGGCGGACAGTGAAGGGCCAAGGCGCGGGGCGCAGGAAGGCGGGAGCGAGCGGTCAGCCCAGCTTGCAGCCGGTCTGGTCCAGCGGCAGGAACGACTTGCCCGAACTCACCACGTCCACGTAGTCGTCCTTGTTGGCCATCCTGGCCTTGGGCTTGCCCTTGAGCAGGTAGTAGTTCTTGAGCACCTGGTGGTCGCCCTTGCGGATCTCTTCCTCGCCCGTGAGGCCCGCGTACTTCATGCCCTCCAGCGCGGCGATCACCGCCTTCTGGTCCACCGTGCCGGCCTTGAGGATGCCGTCGATCAGCAGCTTGGTGCAGATGTACGAGCCCGCCAGGCTGTAGTTGGGGTTGGACTTGAACTTGTCGTTGCTGCGCTTGACCAGCTCCAGGTTCAGCGGGGCATCGGCGGTGTGCCAGTACTGCGCGCCGAAATACACGCCGTCGCACAGGTCCGCGCCCAGCGACTCGAACTGCTCCAGCCCCGAGGCCCAGGCGATCAGGATGGTCATGTTCTTGTGCATGCCGAAGCTCACCGCCTGGCGCAGCGCATCCGACGACTGCGAGCCGAAGTTCAGCAGCAGCAGCACGTCGGGCTTGGCGGCCATGGCGTTGGTCAGGTAGCCGCTGAACTCCTTCTCGGCCAGCGAGTGGTAGCTGTTGCCCACGTGCTCCAGGCCCTTTTCCTTGAAGACGTTCTTGGCGGCCGACAGCAGGCCGTCGCCGAACACGTACTGCGGCGTGATGGTGTACCAGCGCTTGGCCTTGGGCAGAGCGTCGGCCAGCGGGCGCACCGTCTGCTCGATGGCCCCGAAGGTCGGCACCGACCAGCGGAACGTGGCGCTGTTGCAGTCCTTGCCGGTGATCTCGTCGGCCCCGGCCGTGGTGATGAAGATGCCGCCCGCCTTCTCGGCCTCCTTGCCCATGGCCAGCGATTCGGACGACAGGATGCCGCCCGCGAAAAAGCGCGTGCCCTGCTGCTGCGACGACTCCTGCACCTTGCGCACGGCCGTGGCGGGCTTGCCCTCGGTGTCCAGCACCGTGTAGGCCAGGGGGCGCTTGAGGGCCGAGCCGTACTGCTCGATGGCCAGCTTCATGCCCAGGTCGGCGAACTTTCCGTTGGCGGCGAAGGCGCCCGACATGGGCACCGGGCAGCCGAACTGAATGGCGCCGGCGGACTGCGCCCAGGCGCTGCGTGCCAGGCCCAGCGATGCGGGCAGCGCGCCCAGTGCGGAGAGTTGCAAGAGTTGACGACGGTGCATGAAGGGGCTCCTGTGGGGGTTGGGTCGGCCG
>NZ_BAAJYT010000079.1:0-16018 GCF_057541515.1 Acidovorax sp. KNOB132 | reverse complement strand
GGACCCTGCACCCCACGCCCGCGGGCCGCGCCGCGCTGCAGCGGCTGAGCGAGGCGGTGCTGGCGCACGATGCGGCGCTGGTGCAGGCGGTGGGCGAGGGCGGCGGGCAACTGCATCCGCTGCTGGAGCGCCTGGCAACGGCGGCGGCAGCGGCGTCGTCCGCGCCCCTCCCTTGATCCCCGCCCCCCTGATGGCCCCATGGCTCCGGCCGGCACGGTCGTCTGGCATGCTTTCCGGCCTTGCCCCAACAGAACCCACACAAGGAGACAACGCATGACGAAGATGAACCGACGCCAGGCCGGCCTGGCGCTGGCAGGGCTGGCCGCCGCTGGCCTGGGAGCGCCCGCACGGGCGCAGCAGGGCGTGCCCCGCATCCTGGTGGGGTTTCCCGCCGGGGGATCGATCGACGTGGTGGCCCGCCGCCTGGCCGAGCAGTGGCGTGGCCGCACCGGCACCACCACGGTGGTCGAGCAGAAGGTGGGCGCGGGCGGGCGCATTGCCCTGGCCACGCTCAAGGACGCGCCGCCCGATGGGCTCACCCTGGTGCTCAGCCCCTCGTCCATGCTGACCATCTACCCGCACGTCTACAAGCGCCTGCAGTACCGGCCGGCCACGGACTTCATCGCCGTGACGCCGGTGGCCCTGTCCACCTGCGGCTTCATGGTCGGGCCGAAGGTGCCCGAGTCGGTCAAGACCCTGCGCCAGTTCGCCGACTGGACGAAGGCGCGGACCGAGCCCGAGGGCTACGCCTCGCCCGCGGCCGGTGCCATGCCGCACTTTCTGGGCACCCAGTTCGCCCGCGCGGCCGGCATCCAGCTCACGCATGTGCCCTACCGTGGCGCGGCCCCGGGCCTGCAGGACCTGATGGGCGGGCAGGTCGCCTCCGGCTGCTTCAGCGTGGGCGACTGCCTGCCGCATCTGCCCACCGGCCGGGTGCGCGTGCTGGGCGTGACCGACACGCGGCGCTCGCGCTTCCTGCCCGATGTCGCCACGTTCGAAGAGCAGGGCTTCGCCGGCATCCACGGCGTGGAAAGCTATGGGCTGTACCTGCCCGCCAAGACGCCCGCCGCGCAGGTCGACCGGCTGCTGGCGCTGGCGCAGCAGGCGATCCGCGATCCGGCCGTGGTGGAGTCGCTGGCCAAGCTGGGCTTCGAGCCCGTCAGCAGCACCCCCGAAGAGTTCGCGCGGCAACTGGCGCAGGAGCGCGAGCGCTGGGCACCCGTGGTGGCGGCGTCGGGCTTTTCGTCCGAGGAATAGCCGCCGCGCACGGGGCGGGCCGGGTCAGTCCCAGGCCGGTGCCAGGCCTTGCGGATCGACCAGCCGGCCGCCGCGCTCCAGTGCGGCGATGCGCTGCATCTGCCCGTCCGTCAGGCGCAGCTGCGGTGCTTTCAGATTGCTTTGCAGGTGGGCGCGCTGCGTGGACGAGGGAATCACCGCATGGCCCAGTTGCATGGCCCAGGCGAGGGCCACCTGCGCCGGCGTGGCCGCCAGTTCCGCCGCGATGGCCTGGATCACCGGGTCCTGCAGCACCTGGCCGTAGGCCAGCGTCATGTACGACGTGGTATGGATGCCCTGGCTGCGCGCGAAGTCCACCACCGCGCGGTTCTGCAGGTAGGGGTGCAGCTCGATCTGGTGCGTGGCGATGCGGTCCGCACCCACGGCAGCGATGGCTTCGCGCAGCAGGGGGATGTTGAAGTTCGATACGCCGAAGGCCCGCGTCAGTCCCTGCGCCTGGGCCTCGGCCAGTGCGCCCAGCGACTCTCCCACCGGCACCGCGCCGCCGGGCGACGGCCAGTGGATCAGCGTGAGGTCCACCCGGTCGGTGCGCAGCCTGGCGAGGCTTTCCTTCAGGCTGGGAACGAGCCGGTCGGCCGCCAGGTGGTCGGTCCAGACCTTGGTGGTGATGAACAGTTCGTCGCGCGGCACGCCGCTCTCGGCGATGGCCTGGCCGACCTCGGACTCGTTGCCGTAGATCTGCGCGGTGTCGATGTGGCGGTAGCCCAGCGCCAGCGCGGTTTTCACCGAGTCGATGACGATCTGGTCCTTCAGGCGGAAGGTGCCCAGGCCGAAGGCAGGCACGGTGGGGGCGGCAACGGGTGTGGTCATGAAAGTCTCCGATGGAAATGAAGGGGTGAACGGAAAAAGGTTGGCCATGCAAAGCGGCCGGATCAATGGACTGCGACGGCCGGATTGCCCGTGCGCACCGCGAAGCGGCTGCGGCGGTCCAGCACCGCGCTGTAGTGCGTGAGGGGCAGCGACACCAGCAGGCCGGCCGAGGGCAGGCCGATGGAAACATCCGCCGCCGCCGTGGGCAGCAGGCTGACGATCACGAAGTCGCTCCGATGGCGAAAGCGCTGAGCGTCAGCGCGAACAAGGCAATGGGCATGGAAGCACTCCTGAAGATGCGCCGAGTCTGCGGGTTTATCCTTTGCAGAAAAACCCGGTTTCGCTCCATAGATACTTGCCCTGGAATCAACAATGAAACGGCCGGACCACGCACCATGAAGACCACGCTCGAAGAACTCCAGGCCTTTGCCGCCGTGGTGGACGGCGGCTCCATCACGGCCGCCGCCGAGCACCTGGGCCAGACCGTCTCCGGCATCAGCCGGGCGCTGGCGCGGCTGGAGAAGAAGCTCGAGACCACCCTGCTGCGCCGCACCACGCGCCGCATCGAACTCACCGAAGAGGGCCAGGCCTTCCTGGCCCGCACCCGCGCGATCCTCGCCGCGCTGGACGACGCCGAGGAGCACATGGCCGCACGCCGGCTCCAGCCCGCCGGCCGACTGCGCGTGAACGCCGCCACGCCGTTCATGCTGCACGCCGTCGTTCCGCTGGTGCCCGAGTTCCGCCGCGCCTACCCGCAAATCACGTTGGAGCTGGACACCGACGAGCTGAACATCGACCTGCTGGCGCGCCGCACCGACGTGGCGATCCGCATCGGCCCGCTGCGCGACTCCACACTGCACGCCCGGCCGCTGGCCACGAGCCGCATCCGGGTGCTGGCGAGTCCGGCCTATCTCGCCGAACACGGCCGGCCCAGGACCGCGGCGGCCCTCGGCCGCCACACGCTGCTGGGTTTTTCACAGGTCGAATCGCTCAACCGCTGGCCGCTGCGCGGCGCGCATGGCGACGAATGGCCTATCACGCCGGACATCACCGCCTCCAGCGGCGAAACGCTGCGCCAGCTGGCATTGCGGGGTGCGGGCATCGTGTGCCTGTCCGACTTCATGACCGCCGCCGACCGCGACCGGGGCGATCTGGTGCAGGTCCTGGCGAAGGACACGGCCGACGTGCGCCAGCCGATCAGCGCGGTGTACTACCGCAACACGCAGCTGGCCGCGCGCATCGCGTGCTTTCTGGATTTTTTGCAGGAGCGGCTGAAGGCGTTCTGAGGGGGTGGGGGGCGATTCAGGCGCGCGCCGTAATCGTGGCGGCCCAGGCGGTCTTGCCGGCATTTCCGAGCCGGCCCTCCGGCTGCAACCCCTCAGCCCAGCGTTTCCAGGAACGTCTTGCGCCACCAGTGGATGTCGTGCTCCCGGATGCGCTCCATCAGCGCCTGGTGGCGCCGCTGGCGTTCCTTGAGCGGCATCTGCAGCGCGGTCTGGATGGTGTCGGCCATGCCCTGCGTGTCGTAGGGGTTGACCAGCAGCGCTTCCTTCATCTGCTCGGCCGCGCCGGCGAAGCGCGACAGCACCAGCACGCCGGGGTCGTCCGGGTCCTGGGCGGCGATGTATTCCTTGGCGACGAGGTTCATGCCGTCGCGCAGCGGCGTCACCAGGCCCACGGCGGCGGCGCGGCACAGGCCCGGCACGCGCTTGCGGGCCACGGTGCGGTGGATGTAGCGCAGCGGCATCCAGTCGAGTTCGCCGTAGTCGCCGTTGATGGCGCCGCACAGGCCTTCCAGCTCCTGGCGCAGGTCGGCATAGGCGTCCACGCTGTCGCGGGTGGGCGAGGCGATCATCACCAGCGTGGCGCTGTGGTGGTTCTCGGGGTAGCGCGCCAGCAGCTCGCGGAAGGCGCGCACGCGCTGCGGGATGCCCTTGGAGTAGTCCAGCCGGTCGATGCCCAGCAGCAGGCGCCGGCGCGAATACTCGTCGCGCATGGCGGTGAAGGTCTGCACGGCCTCGGGCGCGGCGGCCAGGCGGGTGAATTCGTCCACGTCGATGCCGATGGGGAAGGCCCCCACCTGCACCGTGGCGCCGAAGGCGCGCAGGTGCTGCGGGCCCACGGTTTCCGCATTGGCCTCGTTGCTCAGGTAGCGCGTGAAGTGCGACACGTCGGCCTCGCTCTGCAGGCCCACAAGGTCGTAGGCGAACAGGGAGCGCATGAGCCATTCGTGCTGCGGGATGGCGGCCATGATGAGCGGCGGCGGCACCGGGATGTGCAGGAAGAACCCGATGCGCTGGCGGCAGCCCAGCGCCCGCAGCTCGGCGGCAAGCGGGATCAAGTGGTAGTCGTGCACCCAGATGGTGTCGTCTTCCTTGAGCAGCGGCAGCAGCTTGCGGGCGAACATCTGGTTCACGCGGCGGTAGCCGGCGATGTAGCTGGCGTTGAAATCCGCCAGGTCCAATCGGTAATGGAACACGGGCCACAGCACGCTGTTGCTGTAGCCGCTGTAGTAGCTGTCGTGGTCTTCCTGGCACAAATCCACGGTGGCCAGGGTGACGGTGCCCGCCTGGCGCGTCTGCAGCTTGCCTTCACCGGGCAGGCCGTCTTCGGAGATATTGCCGCTCCAGCCGAACCACAGGCCTCCGGTGCGGCTCAGCGTCTCGCCCAGCGCGACCGCCAGGCCTCCGGCGGCGGGCTTGCGGGGGTCGGCGATGCGGTTGGAGATGACGACGAGGCGGCTCATGGGAAATTTCCTTGCGGTGCGAACGGGCAGTCGGGGTGGGCGTGGCGGATGCGGTGCCTTTCAGATCACGCTGTCCCAGGGGTCGGACAGCCGGACGGCGGCATTGATGATGCCGACCATGGAATAGGTCTGCGGGAAGTTGCCCCACATCTCTCCGGTCTGCGCGTGCGTGTCCTCGGACAGCAGTCCGAGCGGGTTGCGCGTGGCCAGCAGGGCCTCGAAGATCTCGCGCGCCTTCGCCTTTCGGCCGATGCGGGCCAGCGCGTCGATGCGCCAGAACGCGCAGATGTTGAAGGCGGTGTCGGGCTTGCCGAAGTCGTCGGCGGCCTCGTAGCGGCGCATGTAGGGGCCGTCGCAGAGCGACGCCTCCATGGCGTCCACCGTCGAGACGAAGCGTGGGTCCATCGGGTCGATCAGGCCCACCTCGGCCATCAGCAGCACGCTGGCGTCCAGTTCGTTGCCGCCGAAGCTCTCGGCGAAGGCCTGGCGCTCCTCGCTCCAGGACTTTTCCAGGATCTCGTCGCGCATCGACCGGGCGTGCGCGCTCCAGTAGTCGGCGCGTTCCGGCAGCTGCAGCGAGTGGGCGATCTTGGCCAGGCGGTCACAGGCGGCCCAGCTCATCAGCGCCGACGAGGTGTGCACGCGGGCGCGGGTGCGCAGCTCCCACATGCCGGCGTCGGGCTGGCCGTACACGCGCACGGCCAGCTCGCCGATCTGCTCCATGCGCGAGAACTCGGTCGCGCCCGCCGGGTGCAGCAGCCGCTGGTCGTGGAAAGCCTGGGCCGCGCCCAGGATGATGTTGCCGTACACGTCGTGCTGGAAATGTTCGGCCGCCTGGTTGCCCACCCGCACCGGGCCCATGCCCCGGTAGCCGGCCAGGTGCGGCACGAAGGCCTCGGGCAGGTCGTGCTCCAGGCCGATGCCGTACAGCGGCTGGATGTGGCCGTCGCTGGCCTCGGCCACCACGTTGCTGAGCCAGCGCAGGTAGTCCTCCATCGTCGCCGTCTCGGACAGGCTGTTGAGCGCCCGCACGACGAAGAACGCATCGCGCAGCCAGCAGTAGCGGTAGTCCCAGTTACGGCCGCTGTCCGCGGATTCGGGAATGCTCGTGGTCATGGCCGCCACGATGGCGCCGGTGTCCTCGAACAGCGAGAGCTTGAGCGTGATGGCCGCGCGGATCACCGCGTCCTGCCATTCGAGCGGCACGGCCAGGCGCTGCGTCCAATGGCGCCAGTACCACACGGTTTCCTGCTCGTAGTGGCGCGCCGTGTCGGCAATGCCGGCGGGCAGCGACTCGTCGGCACCCAGAAGGAAGTTGTGCTCGCGCGCCATCACGAAGGGCTGGCCCGACAGCACGTGGGAGATGGGCACGTCGGTGTTCAGCCGCAGCGTCAGCTCCTCGCCCACGTAGCGGATGTGGTTGCTGCCCTGCGTGATCTCGGGCGCGTCCTTGCCCCAGCCGTAGCGCACGTCCACCGTCACGCGGATGCGCGGTGCGCCCTCGAGTCGGCGCACGCGGCGCACCAGCATCATGGGCCGGAAGTAGCGCGACCGGGCGTAGAAGCGCGGGGCGAAATCCGTGATTTCGATGCTGTTGCCCGAACGGTCGGTGAGCCGCGTGCGCAGCACCGCGGTATTGGGCTCGTACCACTGCTCGGTGGTGGCGAGGTCTTCGATTTCGATGGCGAAGCGGCTGCCTTCGTCGCCCGGCTGCAGCAGGGCGTTGAACACCGGGTCGCCGTCGAAGCGGGGCAGGCAGCACCACACGATGTGCGCCTGCGCATCCACCAGGGCGCTGATGGCGCAGTTGCCGATCAGGCCCAGGGCGAGCGAGGGCTCGGCGGGCGGGCCGAAATGGGAACCGGTCTTCATGCGGCGGGCCTTTCCGGCGCCGCCATCTGGTAGAGCCATTCGCGCAGGACGGTGGTGTCGTCGCAGCGCACCGTCGCCTGCGTCTCGCCCGGGCCCACCTTGATGCCGATGCCGCCCAGGGCCTGGGTGGCAACGAAGCCGTTCTCGTCCGTCACGTCGTCGCCCGCGAACACGGGGATGCGGCCCTGGAAGGGCGGGTGCTGCATGAAGTCGGTGATCGCCCGTCCCTTGCTGGGTCCCGATGGCTTGATCTCCAGCACGCACTTGCCCTGCATCAGTTCGAGCCCGGGCGCGTGCTTCAGCGCATGCTCCAGCGTCGATCGGCACAGCGCTTCGAGTTCCTGCGCCTGCCGGTAGTGCAGCGCGACGCCGGCGCTCTTGCGTTCCAGGACCAGGGCGGGATAGCGGTCGCGCAGTGCCTCGATGGTGCGGATGACCGCCGTCAGATCCATGGCCGGCACGGCCCCCACGAGCCCGCTGTTCAGGCGGTACTGGGCGCCATGCTCGCAGGCCAGCGGCAGCTGAAGGGGGGACAGGAAGCGGTCGATGTCGGCTTGCGTGCGGCCCGTCGCGATGGCCAGGGCACCGCCCAGCCGCTCGTGCAGCGCCTGCAGCGCCGGCACGATGCCCGGGGGCACCTGCACCGCATCGGGGTGGGACGCAATATCGGCGAGCGTGCCGTCAAAATCGAGGAAAAGTGCGTATCTCGCAGTCAGTAGCGGTAGATTTTGCATTGCCAGCCACCTTACCAGAAGCCTTCGCGCGGGCTGTAGGCGCCAAGGCAGGGCGGCTGTAGGCGGGTTGAAAACGCCCGCCGCAGCGCCCATGTGCGATGGGCCTGCCCCGGTGCCCTGTGCCAGCCTGGGCCACCACCCTTCCTCATTGCGGCCTTCCATGAACGACACCTCGCCCCTCCACATCGTCTGCCCCCATTGCCACACCACCAATCGCGTGCGGACGGACCAGCTGGCGAGCGCGCCCGACTGCGGGCAGTGCCATCAGCCGCTCTTCGCCGGCGCCCCTCTGGCGCTGGACGCCGATGGTTTCGAGCGCCACGTGCAGCGCAGCCACATTCCGGTGCTGGTGGATTTCTGGGCGCCCTGGTGCGGCCCGTGCAAGTCGCTCGGGCCCATCCTGGAGAAGCTGGAGACCGAGTACGAGGGCCGCTTCAAGCTCGTGAAGATCGACTCCGACCAGGAGCAGCAGATCGCCGGCATGTTCGGCATCCGCAGCATTCCCACCTGCGTGCTGCTGATGAACGGCCAGCCCGTCGATGGCTTCATGGGCGCCCAGCCCGAGGGGCAGGTGCGGGCCTTCCTCGACAAGCACGTGCCCACCGCCGAGGCGGCCCTGGCCGAGCAGGAGGAGGAGCTGGCGCAGGACGCGCTGGCCGACGGCGATACCGACACCGCGCTGGAAAAGCTGCAGCACGCCGTCGCCACCGACCCCGCCAACGACGACGCCCGCTTCGACTACGTGAAGCTGCTGCTGCAGCTGGGCCGCGAGGACGACGCCAAGGTCGCCTTCGCCCCCGTGATCGCCAAGGCCCCGGCATCGCGCAAGCTGGGTGCGCTCAAGGCCTGGATGGATGCGATCGATTTCGTGGCCAGGGAGGCAAACGGCCCTTCGGCGTTGGCCGATTTCGATGCCGGGATTGCCGCCAACCGCCGCGATTTCGACGCCCGCTTCGGCCGGGCGCGCTGGTTCATCGCGCACCAGCGCTGGACCGAGGCCATGGACGAACTGCTGGAAATCCTCATGCGCGACAAGGCCTGGAGCGACGAGGCCGCGCGCAAGACCTATGTGGCCGTGCTCGAGATCATCGAGCCGCCCCGGGTGAAGGTGGCCGAAGGCCAGATCCCGCCGGAAGACCCGACGGTCGCCACCTACCGCCGCCGCCTGTCCAGCGTGGTGCTGAGCTGACCGGCGCCCCAGCCACCGAAGCCGCCCGGTCCATGGGCGCTGAACGGGCCCGTGCGGCGGCCCTGGCCGTGGCCTCGGTGCTGGTTCTCGCCCTGGCGGGCTGCGCCACATCGCCCCCGCCCGATGCCATGGTCATCGGCACGGTGTTCTCGCGTGAGCGCCTTTACGTGCCGCCCGACGAGCCGGCCGTGTTCGAGGCGGCGCTGCTCGACGTCTCGCGGCCTGACGCGCCGCCCACGGTGCTCGGGCGCCAGCGCATCGAGCTGCCGGGGCCGCCGCCGTACCAGTTGCAGATTCCTTTCCGGTCCGCGCTCACGCAGCCGCTGCTGCCGGGCCGCTACCGGGTTCGCGCCTCGCTGTCCCTGCAAGGCTATGTGCGGTTCGCCTCCGATGGCATCCATCCGCTGCCGCCGGACCCGGCCTATCGGCGCGTGGATGTCGAGCTGCACCGCCTGCCTCTGGACAAGGCGACCGCGCAGGCCGAGGTGCCGCTGCGGCAGACCTACTGGCGGTTGGTGGAAATCGACGACACGGCCGTGCCGCCGGCCCCCGCTGGCGCGCCCGAGCCGCATCTGGTGCTGGACAGCGAAGGGGGACAAGCGCGCGGGGCAGGGGGCTGCAACCGCTTTCTGGCGAGCTACGCGGTCGATGGCGTGCGCCTGCGGATGACGCAGATCAACACGACCCTGCAGCTGTGCCTGCAGACGGCCACCCTGGAGGGCCGTTTTTTTGCACGCGCTGGACGAAGTCCGGACCTACCGCCAGGAAGGGCGGCAACTGCTGCTGTTCGGCGAAGAGGCGCGCGTGCTGCTGCGGCTGGAGGCCATCGAGCTGGAGTGAGGCGGCCGCACGGGCCGCCCGATGCCGCTGCGCTCCCTGGCGCGCGCGGCAGGGCCGTTCAGCCTACCAGGCGCTCGAGCGCCTCGCGGTACTTGGCGGCAGTCTTCTCGACCACTTCGCGCGGCAGGCGCGGGGCGGGCGCGGTCTTGTTCCAGGGCTTGCCGTTGATCTGCGTCTGCTCCAGCCAGTCGCGCACGAACTGCTTGTCGTAGCTGGGCGGGTTCTCGCCGGCGGCCAGAGCGCTTTCGTAGCCTTCCACGGGCCAGTAGCGCGAGCTGTCGGGCGTGAGCACCTCGTCCATCAGCACCAGCGTGCCGTCGGGCGCGAGGCCGAACTCGAACTTGGTGTCGGCAATGATCATGCCCTTTTCCAGCGCGATGGCCGCAGCCTCCTGGTAGATGGCGATGCTGAGGTCGCGGATCTTCGTGGCCAGCTCGATGCCGATCATCTCCACCGTGCGCTCGAAGGTGATGTTCTCGTCGTGCTCGCCCATCGCGGCCTTGGCGGCCGGGGTGTAGATGGGCTGCGGCAGCTTGGCCGCATTGGTCAGGCCCTCGGGCAGCTGCACGCCGCACACGGCGCGCGATTCCTGGTATTCCTTCCAGCCGCTGCCGGCCAGGTAGCCGCGCACCACCGCCTCCACGGGGATCGGCTGCAGGCGCTGCACGAGCATCGAGCGGCCCCGCACCTGGGGTGCTTCGTCCGGCGTCACCACGCTCTCGGGATCGTCGCCCGTCAGGTGGTTGGGGCACAGGTGGCCCAGCTTGTCGAACCAGAACAGTGCCATCTGCGTGAGCAGCTCGCCCTTGCCCGGAATCGGCTCGCCCATGATCACGTCGAAGGCCGAGAGGCGGTCGCTGGCCACCATCAGGATGCGGTCGTCGCCCACGGCGTAGTTGTCGCGCACCTTGCCGCGCGCGAGCAGCGGCAGGGACGTGAGGGCGGAGGTGTGCAGTGCGGAGGAAAGGGGCAGGGTCATGGTGGGTGAAGCGATTGCGAACGAGAAAGCCGCGGCTTTCGGCGGCAGGGCCGGCCAGTCCGCGATTTTAGGGCGCGTGCCGGGATGGCCGGTGCAGGGCGGTCGGGAGGGTGGGGCGTGGGCCGGGACCGCAGCGGACGGCGGGCCATCGCGTCGGCAGGGCGCCGTGCCGGCGGTGCGCCCCGCGAAGGCGTCTGCGCTGTGTGCCGCGGAGCAAAGCCAGGCTATTTTGCGCCGTTTTTCGGCCCTTGGCACCTGGGAGGGCAAGACCCGACAGCCGACTTCGGTATGCGTTTGCAATTGCCCGGGGGCGGGCGCATAGTGAATCCAACACATGCATGAGTTGACCTTTCGCCGGGCCGTCCTTCCACCAGACCTTTGAGGACGGCGCTTCTTCAACGCAAGCCCAGGAGGCCAGTTTTATGAACCTGACGATCAGCGGTCACCACCTCGAAGTCACTCCCGCATTGCGCGCCCATGTGACGGAAAAGCTGGACATCATCAGCAAGCATTTCGACCAGGTGGTCGACGTCAAGGTGCTGCTCACCGTCGAGAAGCAAAAGGAGAAGGAAAAACGCCAGCGCGCGGAATGCAACGTGCATGTGAAAGGCAGTGATCTGTTCGCCGAGAGTTCCCATTCCGACCTGTACGTGGCCGTGAACGAACTGGTGGAAAAGCTGGACCGCCAGGTGGTCCGCCACAAGGACCGCATCCAGAACCACCACCATGGCGCCATCAAGCGGGAGCTGGTGGCCTGATGGGTGCCGGGGCCTGAGCAGCCAGGCCCTTCGCCACGCCGCCCTCAGGGGCGGTTTTTTTATGCCCCTCCTCAAAGTGCTCAGGGTTTATGCTAGGGGGTGCATAATCGCAACCCTCCACCATGAACCGTCTTGCCTCCATCCTGCCTGCCGCTCAAGTGCTCGTGAGCGTCGACGCCACCAGCAAAAAGCGCGCTTTCGAAGAGGCAGGGTTGTTGTTTGAGAGCCAGCACGGCCTGTCGCGCGCCCTCATCACCGACAGCCTCTTTGCCCGCGAGCGGCTGGGCTCCACGGGACTGGGCCACGGTGTCGCCATCCCGCATGGCCGCATCAAGGGCCTGAAGGCGCCGATGGCCGCCGTCTTCCAGCTGGCCCACCCGATCGGTTTCGATGCGCCGGACGAGCAGCCCGTCGGGCTCCTGATCTTCCTGCTGGTGCCCGAGGCGGCCACGCAAAAGCACCTGGAGATCCTGTCCGAGATCGCCGAGCTGCTGAGCGATGGCTCGCTGCGCGAGCGCATCAAGGGCAGCACCGATGCCGCCGAACTGCACGGCCTGATCGCCGGCTGGCAGTCCGCCCAGGCCACCGCCTGACCCCTCCGCCGCTGCGAACGCTGAACCTTCCGTGAAACCCAACGTCGTCAGCGCCGATGTCCTGTTCGAGGAGTTCCGCGGCCCGCTGAAGTGGGAATGGGTCGCCGGCCTCGGGGCCTCCGAGCGGCGCTTCGACGAGGTGGCCGTGCGCTCCGCGCGCTCCGGCGCCGACCTGGTGGGCTACCTCAATTACATCCATCCGTACCGGGTGCAGATTCTGGGCGAGCGCGAAACCGCCTACCTCACCAACGCGACGCCCGAGGACTGCAAGCGCCGCATCGCCCGCATCGTCACGCTGGAGCCGCCCGTGCTGGTGCTGGCCGACAGCCAGGTCGCGCCCGATGCGCTGCTGTCCATGTGCGAGCGTGCGCAGATCCCGATGTTCTCCACGCACGAGTCGTCGGCCTTCGTCATCGACGTGCTGCGCGCCTACCTTTCCAAGCACTTCGCCGACCGCACCACCATGCACGGCGTGTTCATGGACATCCTGGGCCTGGGCGTGCTGATCACCGGCGAGTCGGGCCTGGGCAAGAGCGAGCTGGGCCTGGAGCTGATCTCGCGCGGCAACGGCCTGGTGGCCGACGACGCGGTGGACCTGTTCCGCATCAACCAGACCACCATCGAGGGCAAGTGCCCCGACCTGCTGCAGAACCTGCTGGAAGTGCGCGGCATCGGCCTGCTGGACATCCGCGCGATCTTTGGCGAGACCGCCGTGCGGCGCAAGATGCGGCTCAAGCTCATCGTGCACCTGGTGCGCAAGGAAACGCTGGAGCGCGACTACGAACGCATGCCCTACGAGCCCCTCACGCAGGACGTGCTGGGCGTGCCGGTGCTCAAGGTGGTGATCCAGGTGGTGGCGGGCCGCAACATCGCCGTGCTGGTCGAGGCGGCCGTGCGCAACACCATCCTGAACCTGCGCGGGATCGACACCTACCAGGAATTCGTGGAGCGGCACCGCCGCGCCATGGAGCGCGACGGCTCCTGACCATCGCGCCGCGTCCCGGGCCCGCCGGGCGGCGCGCGCCCGCTGCTCAGCGGTGCTGCGTGGTGGCCAGCTTGGCGCAGGTGGCGCACTGGCCGTACAGCGCCATCGAGTGGTCCTGCACCACCCAGCCCTTCGACTTGGCCACCAGCTGCTGGCGCTTTTCGATCTCGGGGTCGTAGAACTCCTCGACCTTGCCGCAGACCGTGCAGATGAAGTGGTCGTGGTGCTGGCCCTCGTTGAGCTCGTACACCGCCTTGCCGCTTTCGAAGTTGCTGCGGTTCAGGATGCCCGCCTGCTCGAATTGCGTGAGCACGCGGTACACCGTGGCCAGGCCGATGTCCGAGCGCTCCTGCAGCAGCACGCGGAACACGTCTTCTGCGGTCATGTGGCGCTGCGCGCCCTTCTGGAAGATCTCGAGGATCTTCAGGCGCGGCAGGGTCGCCTTCAGGCCGGTGCTCTTGAGTTCGTCGATGTTCGTCATGACAGGGGTTTCCGTGTACCAAACCAGCGTGCCAAAGCCCGGGAGAAGCTGCCGCTACAATGGGTCGGATCATATCGCCTATGCCTAACTCCATGTCCGTTTCCGCCCGCTGCAGCGCCCGTTGGGCCCTGACCCTGTTGATCGGCGCCAGCTTGACGGCCTGCGGCAGCTTCGACAGCGCCAGCAACCGCGTCGCCAGCCTGGTCACTCCCTACAAGGTGGACGTGGTTCAAGGCAACTTCGTCTCCCGCGAGCAGGTCGAGGCGCTCAAGCCCGGCATGGGGCGCCAGCAGGTCAAGGAAATCCTTGGCACGCCGCTGGTGACCAGCCTGTTCCACGCCGACCGCTGGGAATACGTCTTCACGCTCAAGCGCCCCGGCGTCGAGGTGCAGTCGCGCAAGCTGACCGTGTTCTTCAACGGCGATGTGTTCGAGCGCGCCGAGGGCGACGAGATGCCCACCGAGGCCGAGTTCGTCGCCACCCTGGGCACCCGGACCCCCAAGAACAAGGTGCCGGTGCTGGAGGCGACCGAGGCCCAGCTGGCCAAGTTCCCCAAACCGGCCACGCTGCCCGAACCTGCCGATTCGCCCGTGCCCACGCCGCCGTCCAGCTACCCGCCGCTGGAATCGTCGACCCGCTGATTCCCGCCGGCCAGGGCCTAGTGAACACCGGCCCTGCGGCTTAGCCGCTGATCTTTCCATGACCGCCACCACTTCCCCGAACGCATCCCCCTCCACCCCTTGCCGCGTGGCCGTCGCCGGGGCCTCCGGCCGCATGGGGCGCATGCTGATCGAAGCCATCCGCGACACCGGCGGCGAATGCGTGCTGGCCGGCGCGCTCGACGTGGCGGCCAGCCCCGCCATCGGCTCCGACGCCACCGCCTTCCTGGGCCATGCCAGCGGCGTGGCCATCACGGCCGACGTGCGCGAAGGCCTGCGCCACGCCGACGTGCTGATCGACTTCACCCGCCCCGAGGGCACCATGGCCCACCTCGCGGTATGCGCCGAGACGGGCGTCAAGATGGTCATCGGCACCACGGGCCTGTCCGACGCGCAAAAGGCCGAGATCGCCGCCGCCAGCGAACGCACCGCCATCCTGCTGTCGCCCAACATGAGCGTGGGCGTGAACGTCACGCTCAAGCTGCTGGAGCTGGCCGCCAAGGCCATGTCCACCGGCTACGACATCGAGATCATCGAGTCCCACCACCGCCACAAGGTGGATGCGCCCTCGGGCACCGCGCTCAAGATGGGCGAGGTCATCGCCCAGGCCCTGGGGCGCGATCTCAAGGACTGCGCCGTCTATGCCCGCGAGGGCATCACGGGCGAGCGCGATCCGTCGAGCATCGGCTTTTCCGCCATCCGCGGCGGCGACATCGTGGGCGACCACACCGTGCTGTTCGCCGGCACCGGCGAGCGCATCGAGATCACCCACAAATCCGCCAGCCGCACGACCTATGCCCAGGGCAGCCTGCGCGCCGTGCGATTCCTCGCCGCGCACCAGACCGGCCTGTTCGACATGTTCGACGTGCTGGGCCTGAACGCCGCCTGACGGCCGGCGCGCACGCGATGGACGGCCTGCACTGGTGGCGTCAGGGCGACGCGGTCACCCAGATCAGCGCGCTGCTGCTGCTGGCCATGTCGGTCGCCAGCTGGGTCGTGATCGTCTGGAAGGCCCTGCTGATGCGCCGTGCCCGCCGCGATGCGGCCCGCGCCATCGCCGCCTTCTGGCAAGCCCCGTCGATCGCCCTGGCGGCCGAGCGCCTGCCTGCCTTCGACCGCGATGGCCTGGTGATGCCGCTGGTGCAGGCGGCCAGCGCCGTGGCCGGCGCCAATCAGGCCCCCGCCACGCTGGCTGCGCGCGGCAGCCTGTCCCAGCAGCTGACGCGCGGCCTGCGCGATGCACTGCACGGCGTGCTGGGCCGGCTGCAGTTCGGGCAGGTGCTGCTGGCCACCGTGGGCTCCACCGCACCGTTCGTGGGCCTGTTGGGCACCGTGTGGGGCATCTACCATGCGCTCACCGCCATGGCCGGGGCCGGCCAGATCACCATCGACCGAGTGGCGGGCCCGGTGGGCGAGGCGCTGGTCATGACGGCCGCCGGCCTGACCGTGGCCATTCCCGCCGTGCTGGCCTACAACGTGTTCGGCCGCTTCATCGGCCGCACCGAGGCCGACCTGGAAGGCTTCGCGCGCGACCTGCGCGAGCTGGTGCTGGATGAATCCGGCATCGCCCCGCCCGCCGCGGCGAACGACTGACCGGCGACGGACTCCCGCCCCGCACGCGCCATGGCATTCGGCCGACTCGAACGCACCACCGGGCCGCAGCCCATGAGCGACATCAACATGACCCCGCTGGTGGACGTAATGCTGGTGCTGGTGGTCATCTTCATCCTGACCGCGCCGCTGCTGGCCAGTTCGATCCGGCTGGACCTGCCGCGCGCCGACGGCGCCACGCCCGGCGCGCCCCCGCAGTCGGTCACCGTGGTGCTCGACAAGGAGGGCCAGGCCTACCTGGACGACGTGCCGCTCGCCCCGCAGGCGCTGGCCGCGCGCCTGGCGCAGCTGGCCAGGGAGCAGCCCGACACCGAGGTGCAGTTGCGCGCCGACACCGCCGTGCCGTATGGCCGGGTGGTCGAGGTGATGGGGGCGGCCAACGCCGCGGGCCTGCGGCGCATCGGCTTCGTGGCGGACCCGGCCGCGCCGGGCATCCCTTCCGCCGCTCCGGCCTCTCCCGCTGCT
>NZ_BAAJYT010000078.1:0-16526 GCF_057541515.1 Acidovorax sp. KNOB132 | reverse complement strand
CCGCCATGGTGCTGGGCGGCATGGCGTGGATCACCACGGCCAACTCGCTCAGCGTGTCGGCCCAGCTCGCGCTGCCCAACTGGGTGCGTGCGCGCGGCATGTCGATCTACCAGATGGCCATCATGGGCGCCACCGCGGCGGGCGCGGCGCTGTGGGGCCAGGTGGCCTCGCTCACCACCGTCCACATGAGCCTGGCGCTGGCCGCGCTCACCGGCACCGCCGCCATGGCCCTGGTGCAGCGCTGGGTGGTGGACCGCACCATGGAGGAAGACCTGAGCCCTTCGACCGCGTTCAAGCTGCCGGTGGCGCCCACCACGCCCGAACGCGGCCATGTGGTGGTCACCATCGAATACCACATCGACCCCGCGCGGGCGGCCGAATTCCGGGCGCTGATGCAGGAAAGCCGCCGCAGCCGCCTGCGCCAGGGCGCGCTCGACTGGCAGCTGCAGCACGACATCGCCGACCCCTCGCGCTATGTGGAGCGCATCGTGGACGAATCGTGGACCGAGCACCTGCGCCGCTTCGACCGCGTCACCGGCTCCGACGTGGCGCTGCGCGACCGCAAGCTGGCCTTCCACACGGGCGAGCGCCGCCGGTGGTGTCGCGCTACCTGGTCGAGCTCGAGCGCTGAAGCGGATCGGTTCGCACACCGTGAAAGGGCTTCGGCACGCAAGCCGTTGCCGACGCAAGCGCTCCCTATCCTCGGTCCACGCTGAAACGGTCGCCTCGGGCCTGCTCAGGTAGATCCATAAAGGAGTCGTTTATGAAGTCGAGCACACTGAGCCGTGCCGACCATCGCAGAACCACAGGCGGGCAGGAAAGCATGCGCGCACCCGGTGGCGCGCGGCGCGTTGTGCCTTCTGCCACGCATGCGCCTCAAGGCCTGGCAGGTGGGGGGCCACGCCTTTCAAACGCCGGGGCAGACATCCGCCCACGCAGCAGCAATCCATTGCCGATGCCGCCGGTTGCATCGCGATCCCCGGTGCTCGGCGCGATGAAAGCCCGTGCGTCCCGCAACCCGATCGCGATCGAGGCCGACCCAAAAGCCTGGCTGAACGCCAATGCCACCGAAGCGAGCGCCGCAAGAAGACGCCTGCTTGACGGCGCGATCCCATTGCTCAAGCTTTTCCACATCGCGTCACCCCTGGCTGCGCAGCCTTACCAGCTTGACACGTACCTGACCTCCGACGGCCAGGCACAAAACGCCATTCTGGCTCCCGCCAAGGCGTTGATCCCGGGGCTCTTGCGCTCCGACAAGATCATCGAACTTTCACCCGGGCAACTGGACCGAGCCAACGCCCTGTCCACCACGCATCCTGGCATCGCCACACAGATGCCGGACATGCAGCCGCGATTGCATGTGATCTCGCCGGCCGTAGCGGCCAGCCTGGCATCGGCACGGGAAGTGATCGATCTCGTCAAAGCCCTGGTTCCCAGCGGAGCCGGCAATCAGGTCAAGGATTTGCTGGCAACGGCAGGGGAAAGCCATCTTCGCTCCCGCCTGTCGTTTAAATACCATCGTGGCGTCGCAGATCTTGCGCACTCCATCATCCAATTCCAGGGGGGCGACTGCGACGGCCATGCGAGCCTGGCCTTCCACCTGCTTGCACAGAATCCTGCGCTCAAGGACTACCAGATCGATATCGTCGAGGTCAGTCAAAACGTCGCGCACGTGTTCGCCGTGATTCGAGGAGATAGGCCCGAGGAGGACATCGTCGTGGACGCCTGGGCCCCCTTTGCATCGCCAACGTTCGTTCAAGACGCGCTTCCCATGCACCGGACCCTGCTGGACGCTGAGCGCGGAAAGATCAGGGTCTCCAAACCCGCTGGCACCGTTGCACCCGCAATGGACATCGAACAGGCGCTGAAACGGCACAGCCAATGGCAAAGTGCGATCGAAAAACACTCGTCGCTTTCCGAGGAGTTTCGGCTTCATGCCCACCATGAACCTGACGCTGCGATCACACAAGTTCTGATCGAAAAAGAGAATCTCTGGGATGTGCCTTTCAGCGGCAATCCCAACGTCCGGTATGAAGTCAGAGATCCCTCCGGGCGTGCGCTCACTGATTTTCCGATCCGGTTCGATATGCAGCGGGCACCGGCGGAACGGGAGTCCGGCAGTGAGACGCCAGCGCGAACGCGATGACCGCCGTTGCAAAGCTCCATTCAGTGGCTTTGATCCGCCAGACGAACTGCCAAGCAGAGATATCCATGAAGCCAAGCCCTCTCACCGGCGCCGATGGCCGAAGAACCCCGACGGCGCAAAAAGAGCCCCCAGCCGCTGCAACACGGCGCAGTGCACCGTCCGCCGGGCATGCACCCCAGGGCCTGGCAGCCCGGGTCTCACGCCTTTCAAATCCCGGCGCCGGCATCCGCCCGCGCAGCGACAGCGGGATGCCCATTCCCCCCACCCAATCGCCGTCGCGCGGGCCCGGCCCGATGAAAACGGGCTCATCCGGCATCGCGCCACCGCCCGAGCCCGGTGCATGGCTCGACAGCAGTGCCTCCGAGGCAAAGGCCGCCAGAAGCCGCCTGCTCGACAGCGCAACCGGGCTGCAGCAGGTCCACGGCACGCTCCGATGTCCAGAAACGCCTTGCCCGCTCGATACCTACATCACCGGGGAGGGCCCGGCCCAGCACACCGTTGTGGTTCCCGCGAAGGAACTGCACCCCGGACTCTTGCGCGCCGATCGATTCATCGAGCTTTCATCGCAACGGCTGACACAAGCCAATGTGCTTTCCACAACGCACCCTGGCGTCACCCCCCTGATGCCCGACATGGAGCCCCGATTGCGCGTGATATCGCCCGCAGCGGCCACCCACCTGGCCTTGGCTCGGGAGGCGATCGATCTGGTCAAGGCGCTTCTTCCCGCAGGCGCGGGCAATCAGATCAAGGACATCGCTGCCACTGGGGCAGAAAGCTGCTTTCGCTCAACGATGGCATATCGGGGGAAGGGCGATCCCGCGACCTGCGCGAGCGCCGCCATCAAGTACCAGGCCGGCAACTGCAATGCCCAGGCAAGCCTGGCTTTTCAGCTTCTTTCACAGAACCCGGATCTCCAGAACTCAAGGATCGACATGGTTCACGATGGTGCCGGTGGGGGACACGATCACGTATTCGCCGTGATCCGCGGTCAGACGCCCGAGCAGGACATCGTGGTCGACCCCTGGGCCCCCTTCGCCACGCCGACATTCGTCGTCGACGCACTTCCCATGCACCGGGACCTGCTCAACGCAGGGCAGGAGGGCATTAGGCATACGAAGCCCGCCGGCACCGTTTCACCACCAACGCTGGATATCGATGAAGCACTGAGGGAACAAGGAACGGTCGAAGAAAATCCGCCGCTCTCCGAGCAGTACCTTCATGCGATGGGCTTTGATCGCGAATTGGGGCTCGCCATTTACCTGGGCCATGGCAAAAGCCTCTGGGATGTGCCGTTCAGCGGCAACCCCAACGTCCGTTACGAGGTCCAGGATGAATCCGGCCAACAGCTGACTGATTTTCCGCTGCGATTCGACATGCAGCGCACCGGACTGCGCCAACCGCTGGAGCGCTGAGGACGCAACGCTCGCGGGCCCTCCAGGCGCTCACCGCCGCGAGGGCCGCAGGCCGAACCATCCGCCCTCGGCGTCGTAGAGCAGGTCGAACTGCTTCAACAGGTAGCGCCCGGTGTTCATGAAGGCGGGGCGTCCCACGAAGTTGAAGCGGCCCGGCGCGTTCACGAACACGGACTGGGGCGCGTCCGCATCCCCCACTCGGAAATCGTACTGCGCCACGGGCGCCTGCGCGTCGGGGAACATCACCTGCACACGCGTGCCGTTTTTCAAGCCCGTCACCGGCCGGCCCCGGCGGGTGGGGTCGGCGATCTGCGCAGTCGGCAGCGCCGACGGGTCGGCGGCCGTGAGGTACATCTGCGCGATGCCGGTGTCCACCAGCACGGGACCGGTTTCGGGCGCGCCGCCGTCCACCGACACGGCCACGGTGGCCTGCTGCCAGTCACGGGGATCGCTGGAGGCCGGCTGGCCATCCGCAAGCAGGCTGCCAGGCTGCAGCTTCATGAACCGAAACCCCTTGGCCTGGTCGGGCGTGAGGCCCACGTATATCGCGTGCTTGGTCACGACGTAGCCCCCGTGCACCGCGCCCCGGGCGACGGGGCTGCCGTCGATCTCGGCGATGTTGATCAGCGGATTCTTGTCGGGCGTGCCCTGCGGCTGGCCATCGTGCTCGCGCCCGAAGCCCACGCCCATGTAGGCGATGCCGCCCGGGCTTTCCGTGGTGTCCGTGGGATTTTCGCAGTCGGGCCGGTTGGCCTTCTCGTCCCAGCGCGGGCAGATGATTTCCTTTTCGACCGCGAGCACGGGCACCCGGGCAATCACTTCGTTCCAGCCGCTGTTGAGCACGACGTCGCGCACCACCCAGTGGCCGATCAACAGCTGCCGGCTGCTAGAGCGGTATTCCCAGCCTTCGTTGGCCTGGCGCGCTTCCTCGTTGCGCGAATAACCGGGCAGATCGACCGCGGAAATCACCACGCCGGTGGAGCCCGTGTCCAGGGTGACGATGAAGGGCCGGGGGGGGCGCGAGCACGCCGGTGTCCGTCGGCATGCGGACTTCGAACCGCAGCCGCGGCGCATCCGTCATGGGGGAAGACCAGCCCTCTCCCGGCGGGGAATGCAGGCGGATGAAGCGCGAGTCGGTGCCCGGGCGCAGCGAGGGGCCGACGGTGGCCGCTGCGGTGGCGGGCAACGGCGTCGTCTGCGCGGGCACGGCACCGCAGGCGAGCAGCGCGGCGGCGCAGGCGATCGCTGCGCGAAGCGGAATGGGCATGGGATCTCCTTGCCTGGCGAGAGTTTTGATGGGAAGCGCAGGCTACACGATCCTCCGGGCCGTGCCGCACCCCGCAGGCCACTGCAAGCCCGGGCGAATCGGTTCGCACGCCCTTGCAATGCTTCGGTGGGCACGGTTTCGCTTGCTGGTGCCCGCTTTATCCTGGCCTCACTTGCAAACTGCCGCCTGACGGTGGGTGGCAGGATCGCCAAAGCAAGAGATCCATGAAGCTCAACCAGCTGTCCCACACAAAAAGCCCCCGAGGCGCCACGGCGGAGGAAGAGGCCCCACCCAACACGTCGCAGCGCGGCGCGTCGTCCAGCGGGAATGCACCCCACACCCTGGCAGGCGGGAGCCCGCGCCATCCCAGTTCCGGTGGCGGCATCCGGCCCCGCAGCGACCACCTGCAGGCCCCGGTCCATCCGGAATCGCGTTCCTCGGTGTTCAGCACCGTGCGGGGATTCATGTCATGGGGATCGTCGCGCAGCGCCTCAGTGGCAGCACCAGAGCCCGACCCCCAAGCCTGGCTCGACAGCAACGTCTCCGAGGCGAAAGCCGCAAGGCAACGCCTGCTGGACAATGCGGCCCCCTTGCTCAAGCATGTCAACAGCGCATCTCCTCTCGCTGGAGAGCCTTACCAGCTCGACACTTACGTCACCTTCGATGGCCCAGAGCAAAACATCGTCCTGGTTCCAGCCAAGGAGCTGCTGCCGGGATTCTTGCGCTCCGATCAATTCATCGAGCTGTCTTCTGACCAGTTGAAGCAGGTCAACGCCCTTTCCACCACGCATCCTGGCGTCAAAACACAAATGCCGGAACTGCAGCCGCAATTGCATGTGATCTCGCCCGCAGTGGCGGCGAACCTGGCATTGGCGCGGGAAACGATTGATCTGGTCAAGGCCCTTCTTCCCGCAGGGGCCGGCAACCAAATCAAGGACATGGCGGCAACCGGGGGAGAAAGCTACCTGCGTTCCTCGCTGTCGCATGCCCACGATGGAAGCGCAGCAACCCGTGCGTTCGGCGCGGTCCTGTACCAGGGCGGCTACTGCGATGCACAAGCGAGCCTCGCCTATGAACTGCTTTCACAGAATCCGGCGCTCAAGGACTCCAAGATCGACATCGTCCACGGTCGAAACCACGTCTTCGTCGTGATCCGGGGCGATCTGCCCGGGCAGGACATCGTGGTGGATCCGTGGCCTCCCTTCGCCTCACCCACCTTCGTCACAGACGCAGTTCCCCTGCACCGGCAGATATTGGAAGACGCAGGTATCCGGCAAACCAAGCCCGCTGGCACGGTCTCGCCCTCGCCCTCGCCCTCGCTGCACATCAAGGAAGCACTGAGACGCCAAGGTTTCAAGAACCAGTCGTCCATCTCGGAGCTGTTCCAGTTTGAAAAGTACCGTGAGCCCGGCAAGGCAATCACCGGCGCACTGAAAAGCAAAAACGACCGCTGGGATGTGCCATTCAGCGGCAATCCCGACGTCCGTTACGAGGTCCGGGATGCATCGGGCCACCAACTGACCGACTTTCCGCTGCGATTCGACATGCAGCGTGCCGCCACTGGCACCGGTCCGCGCCAGGCTTGAACCCGGCATCGCCACGTTACTGGCTGCGGCGCAGCCCGAACCAGCCGCCGTCGGCATCGAACAGCACGTCATGCTGGCGCAGCAGGTGCCGGCCGGTGTTGACGAACGCCTGCGCCGAGGGCCGGGTGACGATCACCGCCGTGGGGGCCTGGGGCGTTCCCACCTGGAAGGTGTACTGCGCCACGGGCGCGGCATCGTCGGGGAAGGACACCTGCACCGACGTGCCGGCCACCAGCCCCGTGGCCATGGCGCCCTTGCGGCTCGGGTTGGGAATGGCCGTGGTCGGCAATGCCGACGGGTTGGACACCGTGAGGTACATCTGGGCAATGCCGGTATCGACCAGCACCGCGCCTGTCTGCGAGGCCGCGCCGTTGACCGACACGGCCATGCTCGCCTGGGGCCAGTCGCGCGGGTCGCTGGAGGCCGGCTGGCCCGCGGCGTTCAGGCTCCGGCCCTGGAGCTTCACGTACGAAAAGCCCGCGGTGTTGGCGCGCGTGAGGCCCACGTGCACGCCCTTGGCCGTCACGATGAAACCGCTGCGCATGCTGCCGGGCGCCACGGGCTGGCCGTCGATGGAGACGATGTTCAGCAGCGGGTTCTTGTCCGGCGTGCCTTGCGGCTGGCCGTCGTGCTCGCGCCCGAAGCCCACGCCCATGTAGGCGATGCCGCGCGGCTGGGCGGTGGTCTTCTCGGGCTTTTCGCAGGTGGGCACGTTGGCCTTTTCGCTCCAGCCGGGGCAGATGATCTCCTCCTGCACCGCCAGCACGGGCACGCGCGCCACCACCTCGCCCCCGGCGGGATCGCGAAAGACCAGTTCCCGCGGCACCCAGCGGCCGATCCACAGCCGCTTGCTGCTGGACAGGAACTCCCACCCCTTCACGCCCGACTCGGCCTCCTGCGCGGAAAAACCGGGCAGGTCGGTGGCCGAGACGACGACGCCGGTCGAGCCGGTGTCCATCGTCATGGTGAACGGCGCCGCGGCGGACGTGCCGGGCACCCGCACGCCGAAGGCCAGCGCGGGGGGCGTCGGTCATCGCGGGTTCCGGGTTCCTGGCCGGGGCGAAGGCCAGGAAGCGGGCCGCGGTGTCGGCGCGCAGGTCCGGCCCCGCGGGGGCCTGCGCGTGCGTCGTGCCCAGGGGCGCACAGGCGCCCAGCAGGGCGGCCAGCAAAGGAAGGGTGCCATGCGCGGCAGTGCGCAGCCATCGGTCAGCGGTCATGCGGTTCTCCTTGGGAGTTGGGTGAGGTGAGGCCACCATCCTGGCCAGGCCACGAAGGGACTGTCACGTCCCATTGTGGAGGGCCTTCCCGGCCGGCCGCGGGGAAGCCGGCTGAAACGTGCTGAAACGTCGTGAACGCGCGGGTGTCAGCGCGGCCACAGCGCCCAGAGCCGCAGGCCCTGCTTGAGCCGCCCCGCCAGTTCGCCCGCCTCCGGGCCCCAGCCCGCGAAGTAATCGGCCCGCACCGCGCCCACGATGGCCGAGCCCGTGTCCTGCGCCATCACCAGGCGCTGCAACTGCACCTGCGGGCCCGTGGAGGCCAGCCACACCGGCGTGCCGTAGGGAATGCTCTGGCGGTCCACCGCGATCGAGCGGCCGGGCGTGAGGGCCACGCCCTGCGCGCCCTTCGGCCCGAAGCCGGCATCCATGGCGTTGAGCGGCTCCTCGCGGAAGAACACGTAGCGCGGATTGGCCCACAGCATCTCCTGCACGCGCTGCGGGTTCTGCAGCGTCCAGGCGCGGATCCCGGGCCAGGTCGCATCGCGCACCAGGCCCTGGTCGAGCAGCCACCGGCCCACGCTCTGGTAGGGCTGGTCGTTGGTGCCGGCGAACGCCACGCGCAGCAGCGTCACCGAGCCATCGGCCTCCTGCACCCGCAGCCGGCCCGAGCCCTGGATGTGCACCACCAGCGCCTCGACCGGATCGCGCACCCACGCGATGACCCGACCGGCCAGCGCCGCCTGCGCTTCGGGCAGCGTGTCGATCTGCTGGCGTGTGTACCAGGGCTTGCGCGCGCCGTACCCCGCGGGCAGCCGGTACAGCGGCACATTGAAGCCGTTGCCGGGCTGGCGCGCCGCGTCCAGATAGGGCTCGTAGTAGCCGGTGAGCATGCCGTCCACCGCGCCGTCGGCGGCCTCGATGCGGTAGGGCTGCAGCCGCGCCACCATCCAGGCGCGCTGCTCGTCGGCGCTGGCGATGGACAGGCGGCGCACCTCGCCGCACAGCGGCGCGAAGGCCGGCGCGGGACGCTCGCAGTTCTTGATCCAGGCGTTCCAGGCTTCGTGCAGGGAATCTTCGGCAAAACCGGGCAATTCTGTCCAATGCACCGGTATCCAGCGGCTTTTCGGCTGCGCCATCGGGGGGGGCAACGGCCCGGGCGGTTCGGGCGGCAGGGGGGCACCCGGCACGCCCGGTGGCAGCGAGGCACCGGGAGGCAAAGGCGTGGAAGGCGGCAGGGGCGTGGTGGAGCAGGCCACCAGGGTTCCTACAATCAGCGCCGTTGTCACAAGGCGCAGGAGACGGAATTTCATGGGGCTGATTTTGCTTGAAGCATTGCTGGCGCTGGTCGTTCTCATCGCCATTGTGTGGTGGACGATGTTCTCGGGGCGCAAGGGGGGGGGAGCCGCCGCCCGCGCCGCAACCGCCGGCTTCGGAACCAGAAGACACGGACACCAAAAAATAGCATCCACCCGCCTCAGCGCGCGGCAGGAACGCAAAACAAGAATATTCAAAAAGGGGAGTCAGAAAATGAGTGAACCAGCGGTTCTCCGATCCACCGTGGGACCTGGCCAGAAAAACCATCCGCAAGACATGCGGCTGCTGCGCCGGCATCTGAATGCGTTCATCCGGAAGGGGTATCTGCCCCAGAAGGCCGAATTGCCCGAAGAAGGCGGATGGGATCAGCCCTTCGCCACCGCCTTGCAGAGCATCGAAAACACCTTCTTCTACGGCGAAGCGGACCCGGACAACCAACTGAACACTGCAGATACCCTGTTCCAGTTCCTGGTCCAGACCCAGTTGGAAGAAAAGAAACTGGTCGCGTCGCTGTCGAACGAGGTGTACGTGCTGGCGTCCACCATGGTGCCGGGAGGGATCGACCGGATCAAGCGCACCACCCTCAAGACCCGGGAAATGGTCAATGGCAAGCCCGTCGTCAAAAAGACCATCCAGGAAACAAAAATCACCGGAAACATCCGGAACTACCTGCCCGAGATTCTCGGCGCGATGACGAAGCGTTCGCTGAACGACACGGAAATGCTGATGATGGCACTGGCGACCATCCGCGCCGAGAGCGCGAGCTTTCAGCCGGTCGACGAGGGGATATCCCGATACAACACCAGCCCCGTGGGCACCAAGGGCCGGCACCCTTTCGATCGATACGATTTCCGGCCGGACAGCCTGGGAAACCACCAGCTGGGCGATGGCGCGCTGTACAAGGGCCGTGGATTTGTCCAGCTGACCGGCCGAGCCAACTACGAGCAGATGGGCAAGCAATTGGGATTGAACTTGCTGGACAACCCGGACCAGGCCAACGAAGGCCCCGCCGCAGCAGCCATCCTGGCCCAATTCATCAAGAACAAGGAAGGCGGCATTCGGGCCGCGCTGAAGACCAACAACCTGGTCCATGCCCGCAAACTGGTGAACGGCGGCACGCACGGCCTCAAGGAATTCACGGACGCGTTCGCCGCGGGCCGTAAATACCTGGGGATGGCCATTCCGAAGAAGGCCAAAACGGCCGCCAAAGCAAAGCCATAAGGAGTCGCCATGCAATCGCTTCCTCCTGGAGCTTCAAGGTGGCTGCCCCTGCTGGGCCTGCTGCTGTGCACCGGTTCGATGTCCCAGGTGCCCGCACCGGCACCGCCCAACGACCGGGGCCTGTGCCTGCCGGAAGAAGACGTCATCTTCGCCTGCAGACTTCAATCCAGGCGCGTGGTTTCCGCCTGCGCTTCCCCATCGCTGGATACCAGCCAGGGCCATCTGCAATACCGCTTCGGGAAGCCAGGAAAAGTGGAAATGGCGCTCCCACGCGCCAAGGACGATCCCGCATGGCGGCAGACCGTCGTGGCCAAAAGGCTTTGGTACTCCGCAGGCGGGGGCAATTACCTGCGGTTCAATCAACCGCCTTTTTCCTATGTGGTGTACCGCGCCTTCGGTGCACGCTGGGGGGAAAAAGCCGGGGTCATGGTGTGGAAGAACGGCGAGATGGTCGGCCAGCACTCCTGTATCGGAGCGCCTTTCTCCCAGATGGGGCCTGCGTTTCAAAGCCGAACAGGCCTGGGCGAAGATCCTGACGAATTGGTCCTACCCTGATCCTGCGCCATCCGTGCCAAGAATCAGGGCCTCTCAATTTCGTTCGGAGCCGCCGGCCGGGCCTGAGCCCAAAGGGGCCTCCCCTTCAAGCACGACTGGCTGGCAGCCCATCACCTGGAAAAGGAAGATCCCATGCGCAACAAGATTCTCATCGGCGCCACCGCCGCCGTTCTGCTCGTGAGCGGCTGTGCCAACATGGACGATACCCAGCGGCGCACCGCGACGGGCGCCGGCGTCGGCGCGGTGGCCGGGGCGGTCATCGGCTCCGCCACCGGTGGCCGGGCGGGCACCGGGGCCGTCGTGGGCGCGGGTGTGGGGGCCTTGGGCACCTATATCTGGTCGCAGCACATGGAGCGGCAAAAGCGCGAGATGCAGCAGGTCACCCAGGGCACGGGCGTGGTGGTGACGCAGACCGCCGACAACCAGCTCAAGCTCGACATTCCGAGCGACATCTCGTTCGCCACGAACCGCTCGGACATCCAGTCCAACTTCGCCCCCGTGCTGGAGCGCTTCGCCGAGGGGCTTCGCAACAACCCCAACACCGAAGTGCGCATCGTGGGCCACACGGACTCCACCGGCAGCGATGCCATCAACAACCCCCTGTCGATGGACCGCGCGGCCAGCACCCGCAACTTCCTGACGACGCGGGGCGTGAACGGCGGACGCATCCAGGTCGAGGGCCGCGGCTCGCACCAGCCGATCGCCACCAACGACACGAACGACGGCCGCGCGCGCAATCGCCGGGTGGAAATCTTCGTGGGCGAACGCCAGCCGGGCTGATCGGCCGGCCGGCCCCGCCGCCGCCCCGCCCGTGCACCGCGGCGGGAGTGGCTTTCACAGGGCGCTTCGGCGCCCTGTGGCGTTCATTCAGTGCGCGGCGCGCAGCAGGTTGGCCAGTTCCACCGCCGACTTGACCTGCATCTTGTCGAACACGCGCGCGCGGTGCACTTCCACCGTGCGCACGCTGATGTCCAGCTGGTCGGCGATGAGCTTGTTGGGCAGCCCCTCGACCACCAGGCGCATCACGTCGCGCTCGCGCTCCGTCAACTCCGACAGCCGCACCTGCAGGTCGCTGTGCTGGCGCACCTGCTCCATGTGCTGCGCGGACTGGGCCAGGGCCTGCTCGATGCGGTCCACCAGCAGGTTGTCGGAAAACGGCTTCTCGCAGAAGTCGAAGGCCCCGCGCTTGACGGTGGCCACGGCAGTGGGCACGTCCGCGTGGCCGGTGAGGAAGATCACCGGCATCGCATCGATCAGGCGGCGCTCGGCCAGCCGGTCGAACAGCGCCAGGCCACTCATGCCCGGCATGCGCACGTCCAGCAGCAGGCAGCAGGGCTGGCGCGCGGGCGGACGCTCGTCGAGCATGGCTTCGAAGGCTTCGGCGCTGTCGAAGGACTCGCTGGGCAGGCGGCGCGATCGCAGCAGCCAGGCGAGCGCTTCGCGCACGCCCGAGTCGTCGTCGACGATGTAAACGGTGGCGTTGGAGACGGGTTCCATCAGGGGTGGCTGCTGTCCGCGCTGGCAGCAGGCAGGGTGAAAGTGAATACCGTACCACGGGGCTCGTTGGGCGCGTGGCCCAGGAAGCCGCCGTGCTGCTCGACCACGGTGCGGCACAGGCTCAGGCCGAGGCCCATCCCCTCGGGCCGCGTGGTGAAGAAGGGGGTGAAGAGTTTCTCGCCCACGTCCTGCGCGATGCCGCAGCCCCGGTCGATGACCATGAACTCCAGCCAGGCATTGTGCGCATTCGATGCGGCGCGGCGCACGCGCAGCTCCAGGATGCGCTGGGGCGTGGCGGGGTCGTCCATGGCCTGCATGGAATTGCGCGCCAGGTTCAGCAGCACCTGCTCGACCATGGTGCGGTCGCACAGCACCGGGGGCAGGTCGGCGTCCACTGAGATCTTCACGAAGACTTCGAGCTTGCGTGCCTGCAGGCGGATCAGCGGCATCACGGCCTCCAGCAGGTCGTGCACCGAGACCACCTCGCGCGACTGGTCGCGCCGCCGCACGAAGTCGTGCACGCTGCGGATCACGCGGCCCGCGCGCTCGGCCTGCTGCGCGATGCGCTGCAGCGCCACGTGCACGTCGTGCAGCGGCTCCTGCGGCGGCCCGCCGCCCGGCGGCAGCAGGTTGAGCGAGCCCGAGGCGTAGCTGGAGATGGCGGCCAGCGGCTGGTTCAGCTCATGGCTCAGCAGCGATGCCATCTCGCCCACGGTGGCCAGCCGCGCGGTGGCCTGCAGGCGCTCCTGCGAGGCGCGGGACATTTCCTCGACGCGGCGCTGCTCGCTCACGTCCAGGAACGCGCTCATCCAGCCCGTGTGCAGGCCCTGCGCGTTGATGAGCGGCGCCTCGAAGATGAGCACCGGAAACCGCACGCCGTCCTTGCGCATGAAGGTGGATTCGTAGCCCTCGCGCGGCGGCGGGTGCAGGCTGGACAGGCGGATCGCCTGGCGCTGGCGGTACTCGTCGGCGAACTCGGGCGGCCAGTAGGGCACCGGGGCGCTCTGGCCGAGCAACTCCTGCGCGGTGAAGCCCACCATCTCGCAGAAGGCCGGGTTCACATAGGTGATGCGCCCCTGCAGGTCCCGCGCGCGCAGCCCGGTCACCAGGGAGTCCTCCATGGCCTTGCGGAACGCCAGCGCGTCGCCCAGGTCGCGCTCGGCGCGCAGCCGGCGCCGGTTGTCGCGCACCAGCACCACCAGCACGGTGACGAGCGCGATCGACATGGCGGTCACCAGCGCGGTGAGCACATTGGGGAACACGCTGGGCGCGCTGTGCCAGCTGTCCATGCGCAGGACCAGCGTGGCGCCCGGCAGGTCGAACAGCTGCTGCGCGCTGAACAGGCGCGTGCCGCGCCGGCTGGCCCCCACCATGGCCAGGCGGGTGCCATCGGCTTCGGTGAACGACACCTCCTGCCCGCGCTTGAGGCTGGGCACCACCAGGTCGATCAGCACGTTGTGCAGCGAGTAGGTGGCCACCACGAAGCCTTCATTGCGGCCATCCTGCATGAGGGGCAGGCACAGTTCCATCATTTCGGAGCCGCGGCCGTCGCCCTGGGGCTGGAAGTAGCTGCCGGAGTACGACGGCCCCGACACGCGGCGCGCGTTGGCGCACGCCAGCGCGATGTTGGAATGCATGCCGCTGCGCATCTCGGCGTCCCACTGCACCGGGCGGTAGGGGGTCTCGACATGGGCCCGCACTTCCAGCGTGGGGCTGCGCCATTCCAGCCGCACGAGTTCGCGGCGCACGCTCAGCAAGGCGGCCGCGCGCGACTCCCAGCTCGCCAGGTCCGGCGTGCCCACGTGCAGCGCCTGCAGGTTCTGCAGGTTGTGGGCGAAACCCTGGCGGATGTCGGCCACGGCATCGGCGGCGTCGCGGTCCAGGCGGTTCTGCACCTCGCTCGCCTCGTAGCGGCCGGCCAGCCACACCTGGGTGACCAGCATGCCGGCCACCAGCAGCACGAGCAGGGCCCACAGCGACCAGCGCTTCCATGCGCTGCGCCAGCGGTGCCAGGGCCACAGGAACGGCTCGCCCTCGGTCACAGGATGCAGTGGTCCAGCGCCGGCAGCTGCTGGCGCACCTGCTGCAGCCGCGCCGCATCGAGCACGCCCAGGGCCACGCCCGGGCCTTCGGCCACCTGCGCCTGCACGGCGCCCCACGGATCGACCACCATGCTGTGGCCCCAGGTGCGGCGGCCGTTCTCGTGCAGGCCGCCCTGCGCCGGCGCCAGCACATAGGCGAGGTTCTCCACCGCGCGGGCGCGCAGCAGCAACTCCCAATGGGCCTCGCCCGTGGTGTGGGTGAAGGCGCTGGGCACCAGCAGCAGGTCGGCCCCGGCCCGCGCATGCTGGCGGTACAGCTCGGGAAAGCGCAGGTCGTAGCAGACGGACAGGCCCACGCGCCAAAGGGTGCCGTCGCGCGCGGTCAGCTCGAAGCGCACGGGCGTGTTGCCCGCCTCGATCACCGCGGCCTCGTCGAAACGCTCGCGCCCGTTGTCGAAGCGAAACAGGTGGATCTTGTCGTAGCGGGCCACGCACTCGCCCTGCGGCGAAAACACCAGCGAGGTGTTGCGCACGTGGTGCGCGCTCTCGCACTGCAGCGGCAGCGTGCCGCCCACCACCCACAGGCCCAGCTCCCGGGCCGCCTGGGCCAGAAAGCGCTGGATGGGGCCTTCGCCGTAGGGCTCGCGCAGCGCGAGCTTGTCGGTGTCGCGCGCGCCCATGGCGCAAAAATACTCGGGCAGCACGGCCAGCTCGGCACCTTCGGCGGCGGCCTGCTCCAGCAGGTGGCGTGCCTGTTCGAGATTGCCGGGCACGTGCAGGCCCGACACCATTTGCAATGCGGCGGCTTTCATCATGATTTGTCTCCGGTGGGGGACTCGGCCGTGGGCGGCCGGGCGGCGGGGTCGGCGCTGCCCAGCTTGCGCCGGGGCACGCGCTCGATGCGCGGATCGGTCCAGGTGCCGTCGATGCGGAACTCCTGCGTGGCCGCCTGGATGAGCGGCCCGCGCAGAAAGACCTGCGCGAGGAAGCTGCCCAGGCCAACCACCGGGTTGATGGCCGTGGCCACCAGGGAGGCCGTCATGGCGTTGATCTCGGGCACCACGACCACGTGCAGGTCCTGCGTCTCGCGGTCCAGGTCGGCGCTGCCTTCCATCAGCACGGCGGCGTTCACACCCTTCATCTGCAGGTTGTTGGTGGTGGCCACGCCCTGCTCCATGCGCACGTCGCCGCGCACGAAGTCGAACGCGAAGCCTTCGCTGAACACGTCGCGGAAGTCGAGCGTGAGCCGGCGCGGCAGCGACTGCAGGCTGAGCACGCCCAGCAGCTTGGCCAGGCCCGGATCGGCCTTGAGGAACTGGCCCGATTCGACGTTGACATTCATCTGGCCCGACATGGTGCGGTAGTCCGGCGTGAGCGGCGCGCCCATCCAGGCGACCTGCCCCTCCATGCGGCCCTTGCCGCGGCGCACCACGTCGGCCATGCCGAAACGCGTGAGCAGATCGCCCGAGTCGCGGATGTCGAGCTTGAAGTTCATCACCGTGCGGCGGCGCGCATCGGCGGCGCCGTCGCTGCCCAGCAACGCCCAGTTGCCGTTGGCCGTGAGCGTGGCCTCGGGCGTGACGATGTTGAACTTGGACAGCCGCCACTCGCGCGGAGCGCCGTCGCCGCCGCGGTTCTGCGCCTCGATCTCGATGCGGCCCAGGCGCCGCCCGCGCAGCACGAAATCGTCCACCACGATGTCCAGCGACGGCAGCGTGCCGGCACCGGCGGCCGGTTCTTCGGCCAGCAGTTCATCCACCTCCTTGGCATCGCTCTGCGGGACCGCCAGGCGCGACAGGCGGGCGAACACCCGGCCGGAGCCCGCATCGGGCCCGCTGCCGGCGCCCTGGCGAAACTCCACGTAGCCGTTCAGCTCCTGGGCGTCCACGTTGGTGCGCCAGGTACTGCCCTCGCGCGAGCCGCCCATGACCACGCCGTGCAGCGTGCGGCCCTGAAAGTCCACCTGACGGGCCCGCACGGCCAGCTGCGTGGGCAGGTAGTCCTGCATGGGCGAGACGGAAGGCACGGGAGCGGCGCCCGTCCCGCTGCCCGCCACCGCAGCGGGCGCGGCACTCGCCGGTGTGCTGGCCGCCGATGCGGACTCGGCAGCCGGTGGCGCCACCAGCAGGGGCGAGCGCGCGGGGCCATTGCCCATCAGCGCCGCCTGCCAGGCATCCACATCCAGCTCGCCGATCTGCACATTGGCCACCACGCCGCGTTCGGGCAGGGGCGCCGCCTCGCCGGGCGCCAGGCCCAGCGCGATGGCGCC
>NZ_BAAJYT010000077.1:0-16982 GCF_057541515.1 Acidovorax sp. KNOB132 | reverse complement strand
CGCCCGGGGCTGCGGCGCTGCAGGGCTGGCTGGGCACCGCGCGCTGGAGCGGCGTGGTGCAAGCGGAATCGCCCGGCGCCTGAAACGACGAAGGCCCGATCGGGCCCTGGCCCTCCCTGGCCTGCAGCGGCAGCCGCCCGGCCCACCGCGCCGGTGCGTTGGCAAAGGCCTCATCGGCCCGCTGTCGGCCAACGCGCATGGCCATTAGGCGCTCCATCCGACAGGGCCTGCACGGCCCCCAGCCGCGTAATCGGGGGCCACGCCCCATTGCCCGCCGAGCCCCGCATGCCACCCCCTTCGATCGATCGATTCCGACACCGCCATCCACTGCGCGCCCGCCCTGGCTTCCTGGAGCGGGCCGCTACCCCGCACCGCCACAGGCCCGCGTTGAAAGCGGTCGATGTCCGATAAGCCGTCGCCCCCCTCCCGAGACCTGGCCACGCCAGCCAGCAGCGCCTCCCCCGATGCAGGGCAGGATCCTCCGCCGTCCGGCGGCTGGGGCTCCGTCAGAGCGGTCGCCGGCACCTTGCTGCGCGATCGCCCGGGCGTCACGGTGATCAAGGCGCTGGCCCTGCAGAACAAGCACGACGGTTTCACCTGCTCCAGCTGCGCCTGGGCCAAGCCGCTGCATCCGCATCCCGCCGAGTTCTGCGAGAACGGCGCGAAGGCGACGTCGTGGGAGCTGACGGACCGGCGCCTGGACGCCGCCTTCTTCGAGGCCCACCCCTTGGCGGAACTCGCCGGCTGGACCGACCACGCGCTGGAAGCGGGCGGGCGGCTGACGGTTCCTCTGCGCTACGACGCCGGCCGGGACCGGTATGTCGAAGTGTCCTGGCAGGAGGCCTTCGACGGCATCGGCCGGGAACTGAAAGCGCTGCAGCCCGATGCGGTGGTGTTCTACGCGTCGGGCCGGGCGTCGCTGGAGACGTCGTACCTGTGGCAACTCTTCGCCCGGCTGTATGGGACCAACAACCTGCCCGACAGCTCGAACATGTGCCACGAGAGCACATCGGTCGGCCTCAAGCAGTCCATCGGGTCGCCGGTGGGCACGGTGGACCTGGACGACTTCGACCAGTGCGACGCCATCTTCTTCTTCGGCCAGAACGTCGGCGTGTCCAGTCCGCGCATGCTGCATCCCCTGCAGGACGCGCGGCGCCGGGGCGTGCCCATCGTGACCTTCAATCCGCTGCGCGAGAGCGGCCTGGTGGCGTTCAACAACCCCCAGTCGCCGGTGGACATGCTCACGCCGGGCAGCACCGCCATCAGCACGCAGTACCTGCAGGTCCGGCCCGGGGGCGACATCGCCGCGCTGACCGGCCTGTGCAAGTTCGTGATCGAGGCGGACGACGCCGCGCTGGCATCGGGCGGCCCCCGCGCCATCGATGCCCGGTTCGTCGCCGAGCACACGCAGGGCTACGACGAACTCGCGCAGGCGATGCGCGCCGCCCCGTGGGCAGACATCGAAAGCGACTCCGGCCTGTCCCGCTCGGCGCTGGAGGAGGCCGCACGCACCTACCTTGCGGCCGAACGCGTCATCGGCATCTACGGCATGGGGCTCACGCAGCACCGCGAGGGCGTGCTGAACGTGCAGATGCTCGCCAACCTGCTGCTGCTGCGCGGCAACGTGGGCAAGCCCGGTGCCGGGCTGTGCCCGGTGCGCGGGCATTCCAACGTGCAGGGGCAGCGCACGGTGGGCATCACCGAGAAGCCGGAACTCGCCCCGCTGGACCAGCTGGCCTCGCAGTTCCAGTTCGAGCCCCCGCGCAAGAAGGGCCTGGATACCGTCGCCGCCTGCCGGGGCATCCTGGACGGGTCGGTGCGGGCGTTCCTCGGCCTCGGCGGCAATTTCGTGCGCGCGGTGCCCGAGACGGCGCTCATCGAGGCCGCGTGGCGCCGGATGCGTCTGACCGTTCAGATCGCGACCAAGCTCAACCGCAGCCACGTGATGCATGGCGAGGTGGCCTACCTGCTGCCGTGCCTGGGCCGGGTGGAGATCGACCGGCAGGCCAGCGGCGAGCAAACGGTGTCGACCGAGGATTCGACAGGTTTCATGCACCCCTCCCGTGGCGTGGCCGAGCCGGCGGCCGCGACGCTGCGCTCCGAGCTGTCGATCGTGGCGGGCATCGCGCAGGCCACCCTCGCGCCGAACGCCTGCGTTCCGTGGGCCGGGTGGACCGACGACTACGCCCGCGTGCGGGACGCCATCGCGCTGACCTTCCCCAGGATCTTCCACGACTTCAACCGCCGGTTGGCCGTCCCGGGCGGCTTCGCGCGGCCCATCGCGGCCCGCCATCGGGTGTGGGAGACCGACAGCGGCAGGGCCGCTTTCGTCGCGCCCGGCGGCCTGCAGGCCGATCCGGACCAGGTGCCCACGCCCGTGGACGGCGAGGTGCTGCGCCTTTTCACGATCCGCAGCGACGACCAGTTCAACACCACCATCTACAGCCTGAACGACCGCTTTCGCCGGATCGAGGGCACGCGCCAGGTGCTGTTGATGAATGCCCACGACATCGAGCGGCTCGGCCTGCAGGCCGGCGCCCGCGTGACGGCGCGCACGCAGTGGCGGCAGGACGACGTGCGCCGCGAGGTGTCCGGACTGACCGTCGTGGCCTACGACCTGCCGCGCGGTGCCGTGGCGGGCTACTACCCCGAACTCAATCCGTTGATGCCCCTGGACCACCACGCCAGGGAAAGCCACGTTCCCGCCGCCAAGTCCATTCCCATCCGCCTGTTCCCAGGCTGATGCGCCCGCCCCCACCCTCTCACTGCCAAGGACCCGCCATGCGCCAAGACCCCGCCAGCCAGTCGCCCGTTCGCTACCACCCTGCCGTCGAGCAGGCCGATCCCGACGAGGCGCAGGTGTTCGCCGACCTGGACCAGACGCTCGCCAAGATCCGCGAGACGACGTTCGAGCACAGCGGCCACGCGCGCCGCAGCGTCCATGCCAAGGCGCACGGCGTGCTGCGGGCGCAATTGACGGTGCTGCCGGACTTGCCCGACCCGCTCGCCCAGGGGCTGTTCGCCCGGCCCGGCACGTACGACGCCATTCTGCGGTTCTCCACCAACCCGGGCGACGTGCTGGACGACAAGGTGTCCCTGCCCCGGGGCCTGGGCTTGAAGGTCCTCGGCGTCGAGGGCGCGCGGCTCCCGGGTTCGGAGTCCGACACCACCCAGAACTTCGTCTTTGCGGACAGCCCGGTCTTCGCCGCGCCCACGGCCCGGAAATTCCTGAGCAACCTCAAGCCCCTGGCGGCCACGACCGATGTGGCGGAGGGGGCCAAGAAAGCGCTGTCGGCCACCCTGCAGGTGGCCGAGAGGGTCGTCGAGGCCTTCGGCGGCAAGAGCGGCAAGCTGATCTCGCTGGGCGGGCATGCCCCGACGCACGTGCTGGGCGCCACCTTCTTCTCGGGCGCGGCCTTGCGGCACGGCCAATACATCGCCAAGCTGTCGCTGGCGCCGGCATCGGACGCCTTGAAGGCGCTGGTGGATCAGAAGGTCGATCTCGACGGCCGGCCCGATGGCCTGCGCGAGGAGGTGGTCCGCTTCATGGCGGTGAACCCCGCGCAGTGGGACCTGCGGGTGCAGCTGTGCACCGACCTGGAGTCGATGCCGGTCGAAGACGCGTCCGTGGAGTGGCCGCAGGAACAGAGCCCCTACATCACCGTGGCCCGGCTAGTGGCGCAGCCGCAGACCGCGTGGAGCGAGGCCGTGGCCGCCGTGTCGGAAGACGGCCTCTTCTTCAGCCCCTGGCGCGGTCTGGCGGACCACCAGCCCCTGGGCAACGTGATGCGCGCCCGCAAGCTGGCATACGAACGCTCGGCGCAGTTCCGCGCGGACCGCAACCAGACGCCCGTGCGCGAACCGAGCGAGATTCCGCCGTCCATCGGGCGCGCATGACCGCATGCGCTGGCCTCGTGCCGGGGCCCGTGCCGGCGGGGCTCAGCCGCCCGGCAGCGCCTGCGCGCAGGCGTGCGCGCTGGCCCAGGCCCACTGGAAGTTGTAGCCCCCCAGCCAGCCCGTCACATCGACCACCTCGCCGATGAAATACAGCCCCGGCTGGGCCTTGGCCTCCATGGTCTGCTGCGACAGCGCCCGCGTGTCCACGCCGCCCAGCGTCACCTCGGCCTTCTTGTAGCCCTCGGTGCCCGTGGGCACCAGCTCCCAGCGCGACAGCCGCTCGGCCAGCCGCGCCAGCGCCTTGTCGGAGGCCTCGTTGATGGGCCGCTGCCAGTCCGCGTCCTGCTGCACCCAGGTGTCGGCCAGGCGGCTGGGCACCAGGCCGGCCAGTTCGTTGGCGATGCGCTTTTTCGACCGCGCCTTGGCCTGCGCGAGCAGGGCGGGCAGGTCGGTGCGCGGCGCGAGATGGATGGACAGCGGCAGGCCCTCCTGCCAGTAGCTGGAGATCTGCAGCACCGCCGGGCCCGACAGCCCCCGGTGGGTGAACAGCAGGTCTTCATGGAAGGCCATGCGCGCCTTTCTGGCGCCCGTGGAAATCTCCACCGGCAACGCCAGCCCGGCCAGCTGGGCGTAGGGCGCCCAGGCATCGCCGTCGAACGTCAGCGGCACCAGCCCCGGGCGGCGCTCCACCAGCGGGATGGCGAACTGCTGCGCGATCCGGTAGCCGAAGTCGGTGGCGCCGATCTTGGGGATCGACAGCCCCCCGGTGGCCACGACCACGCTGCGGGCCAGCACGGGACCGCGATCGGTATCAATTTGATAGCAAAACGCCCTAGTGGAATCTGCGCTGGAGGCCGAAAAGACCACATTTTTCACCCGGCACGGCTGCCAGCGCTGCACGCCGCCCGCGGCGCATTCGGCCAGCAGCATCTGGATGATGTCCTCCGCCGAGCGGTCGGCGAAGAGCTGGCCCTTGTGCTTTTCGTGGTGGGCGATGCCGTGCCGGTCTATCAGCGCGATGAAGTCGGCCGGCGTGTAGCGCGACAGCGCCGAGCGGCAGAACTGCGGGTTCTGCCCCACGAAGTGCTTGTGCGGCGCGGCCGGGTCCAGGTCGCGGTTGGTGAAGTTGCAGCGCCCGCCACCCGAGATGCGGATCTTCTCGGCCACCTTCTCGGCGTGGTCGATCAGCAGCACCGAGAGGCCGCGCTGCCCCGCCTGCGCGGCGCAGAACAGGCCCGCCGCGCCGGCGCCGATGACGACGGCGTCGAACTGCCGCGCGGTGTCCGCCGTGTTCATGGAAGCCACTAGCCCTTCCACGTGAACGGAAACTTGAGCTGCTTCATGAACCCGTTGGGCACGTAGTCGCCCAGCACGCCGTAGTGCTCGGGCCAGAGCTTGGTGCTCTTGACCGCCGTGCCGAAGGCGTAGTCGATGAAGGCGAAGTGCGCCGCGTAGTTCTTGTCCAGCGCCTCCTGGTCCTGGCTGTGGTGCCAGTGGTGGAAGTTGGGCGTGACGATCAGGTAGCGCAGCGGCCCCAGGCGCACGCTCACGTTGGCGTGGTTGAACACGGCCTGGAAGCCCACGATCACGATGTACGCGTCGATCACCTCCTTGGAAAAGCCCAGCACGTAGATCGGTGCCAGCACCAGCGTGCGCGTGATCAGCAGCTCCAGGATGTGCTGGCGCGAGCCGGCCATCCAGTCCATGCTTTTCACGCTGTGGTGCACCGCGTGCAGGCGCCACAGCACCGGCACCTCGTGGTAGGCCCGGTGCGTCCAGTACTGCACCAGGTCGGCCACCAGGATGATGAGGAACAGCGCCACCCAGAAGTTCAGCCCCTGCACCCAGCCGCGGACGCCGTCGCTCGCGGCCCAGCCGAAGAACTTGTGCACCAGCAGGTTGGTGGCCAGCAGCACGAAGCCCACCACCATGTGGTTCACGATGAAGTGGTGGAAGTCGGTCTGCCACTCGGCGCGGAACACCGGCTGATCGCGCCGCAGGGCGAACAGCTTTTCGATGAAGATGAAGATCAGCGCGCTGCCCAGCAGGTCGAGGATGAACCAGTCCAGGCCGATGTAGGGCGTGTTGTCCGCGAAGTCGTTCACCGGCACCTTGTGCCCGCCCAGCAGCGCGGTGGACACCACCAGCAGGAAGGCCGCCGCCGACAGCCAGCGCGAGCGGTTGAACAGCATGTTGACGAGCGAGATGCCGCCCGCCGCCACCAGCGCGGCCAGCATGATCATGCGAATCACGTCCACGTTGTAGCTCTTGCGCAGCTCCGGCGTGGTGAGGTATTGCGGGAAGTGGAAGGCCAGCACCCCCAGCATGCACAGGATGGCCAGCGACAGGGCGATGACGCCCGAGACCAGGCCGCGGCCGGTGCGCAGTTCGCCATGGCTGGCGGTGAGTTCGTTGAGTTTGTCGAGCATTTTTTCTCCGGGCGGGAACGCCGGGCGCGAGTGTAGCGAAGCCGCATCACCGGCCCGATCCGCGCCACGCAAGGCCCGTGCCGCGGGCCCTCGCGCTTCTAAAATCGCGCGCCATGACGATCAACCTTCCGGCCAACCAGCTCAGCATGACCGTGCTGATGTCCCCCGACATGGCCAACTTCTCGGGCAACGTGCACGGCGGCGCGGTGCTGCGGCTGCTGGACCAGGTGGCCTACGCCTGCGCCACGCGCTACTCGGGCTGCTACGCCGTCACGCTCAGCGTGGACCAGGTCACCTTCCTGCAGCCGATCCACGTGGGCGAGCTCGTCACCTTCCTGGCCTGCGTGAACTACACCGGCAACTCGTCGATGGAAGTGGGCATCAAGGTGGTGGCCGAGAACATCCGCACCCAGGTGGTGCGCCACGTGAACAGCTGCTTTTTCACCATGGTGGCCGTGGACGAGGACCGCAAGCCCGTCGCCGTGCCGCCCCTGTCGCCCTCCACCGCCGACGAGCGCCGCCGCTGGGAGGCCGCGCTGCTGCGCAAGGCCCTGCGCAAGGAGCAGGCCGAGCGCTTCGAGCAGGTGCGGCTGGCGGCGGCCGGGCCGGCCGGCCTGTAAGAGGTAAGAGACGCCAGAGTCGCGGTGGCCGTGCGCCGGTGCGCGCACGGCTTCGCATGGTGGCATGCCCCGGTCGGGCCCGCTGCCCACCATGCTCCCCCACCGCCCGCCCGAGGGCGGGGCGCCAGAGGGAGCGAGCCATGGAAACGACCGACCGGGCCGCTTCCCGCCAGAGCCTCGGACACCCGTTGCCATGCGCCGCTGCGAGGCCAGCGCGAGTGGCGGGGCTGGACCGCCTGCCCGCGGGTGTTTCCATCCGCCTCGGCCCATCCGCCGCATCGCGCGTCAACGCGGATCGAAACGGATCCAGGGTGTCGCCACATCGGGGTTCGGGTTGACCACCCACCAGTGGGCGTACACGCTGACCCCCATCTCGTTGGCGAGCGATTGCGCCAGGCTGAACCGTCCCGGCATGCCGGCGAAGCAGGTGACGAGCTTGATGGGCTGGTTCGTTCCGGTGGCACCATAGCCTTCCTGCCTGAGGAAGGCTGCCAGCGTCTGGGCGGACACAGGGCGGTTGATGGGTGTGCCGTTGGGTGCGGTCCACTCCACCATCGCGCTGCCGGCAATGCCGTGGGTCGCCACCACGTCCACGCTGGTGCCGTTGATGGTGGTGAGGTTCTGCTCGAACGTGGCGCGCTGCACAGGATCCAGGTGGGTCCAGGTATTTTCCATGGACTGGGTGACAGGGTCGTTGGGCATCAGGATCCGTACTTTTCCCCTCAGCATCCCGTCCCCGGCGTTTCTCGGAAAATTGGGATTGGCCGCCGGGTCCGGGAAGGACGGGATCTGCGTGTGCTCCGTGAGCGGTGTCGGGTTGACCCCCAGCGATTTGCCGCCGGTGAAAAAGGTCAGGTGCGCACCTGCCGCCATGAGTCCCGCCCCGCCGCCCGCGATGCCGCCAATGGCGATGTTCAGCAACGTGGCGCGGCTGAAGAAGGGCTGCCCGGACATGTAGGCGGAAACACCGGAGCCCGCCGCGGCCCCCGCCACGCCACCGGAAATGCCGGACACCACCGAGATCGATATCGTGGTGGCCGCCTTGCCGGCGCCGACGGCCAGCGCGGCGCGCGCGGTCAGCGAGCCCAGCGCGCCGCCTGCCAGCGCGCCGGCCGCGCCGGATGCCGCGCCCGCCAGCGCATCGATGCCGAACTGCTTCCAGGAGATGGGGTCTCCCGTGGCCATGCTCACCAGATCGCCCGCCATCGACCCCACCACGCCTGCCACGACGCCGACGAGAATCGCAGCGCCCACGCCGGTCCCCAGCAGCAGCACGCCCGCCACGCCGATCGCCAGGGTCGCCACGGCCCCCGCGATGATCCCCCACACGTTCATGCCCTGGGGGTCCGTGAAGCACAAGGGGTTGTTGCCCACGTACACGTAGGGCGAGGGGCTTTCCAGCAGCGGGTCCACGCTGAGATAGCGACCCAGCAGGGGGCTGTAGAAGCGGGCATTGCAGTCGTACAGGCCGGAGTCTTCGTCGTAGTTGTGGCCGGTGAACAGCCGCGGCCATGGCACCTGGCAGGGCACCACCGCCGTTGGCGCGCCGTAGATGTCGTAGCGCCATGCCCCGACCACCGCGTTGTCGGCATCCAGCACGACACGCACGCTTCCCAGATGGTCCAGCAGTCCGAAATAGAACTTTCCGTCGATCCACGCCACCTGCACGTCGATGGCGGAGATGAAGCGGGCGATGGAGGTCGACGTGCCCGAATCCTGCACGAGCACCTCGCCGCCGGGCGAGGGCATCTGCCAGCGTTGCTGCCGCTCTCCGGTGCCGGCCGTGCGCGTGAGCTGTGCGCGGTGGCCGTCGGCATCACGCAGGATGTCCAGGGAGGTTCCGTCGCCGCCCCGGTAGGACACCGGGCGGCCGGTGCAGGCGTCATAGCCGGTTTCCCATGCGGGCGCGCCGCCGGGACCGCGGGCCTGGGAAATGGCCCCTGCACGGTCGTATTCCATGGTGAGCGTGCCGTCTGCCGCTGCATAGCTGGAGAGCCGGTTGGTCCCATCCTGATAGGCATAGGTCGCGCTGCTGTCCGCCCGGTCGTGGCGGGTGAAGTTGCCGTTCAGATCCATCTGCCAGCTCTGGGCGTTCATGCCGGTGCCGCAGCCGGTCAGCCTGCCCAGTGCGTCCATGTGCGTGCACAGGGGAGGCTCGGGCAGGTCGGCGATGCTGGAGTCTATTCCCTGCCGGGCGATTTCCCCGTTGTAGTAGCCCTGGCCGTCGCACGCACCGCTGGTGTAGTTCAGCGTTTCGTTCCACAGCGGGCCCGCGTCGAGGGTTCGCGGCCAGCCCGGCGCTTCGTAGGTGAAGGTGCGCTCCAGCAGGGCGCCCGAAGGGGTGGGCAGCAGCGTCGTCGTTTCGGGCTTGCCCTGCGGGGAGTAGGTGTGCGCGACGAGGACCGTGTCCAGGCCGTTCACTCGGGCCGACACCGAGGTCACGCGTGCGAGCGGGTCGTAGGCCAGCAGGCTGGTCAACTGGGTGGACGAGTCGGTGCTCGACAGCAGGTTGCCGCCCCGCGACCAGGTGTTGGTGACGGTGCAGGAGCCCTGCGGAGAGCCGGGAATCGTCCGGGCGCGCCGCTCGATCCTCCCGGCCCGGTCGTAGGCGAATGTCTCCACCAGTTGCGCGCCGCCTTGTGCGCCTTGCTGCATCTCCACCTTCCAGAGCCGGCCTACGAGGCTGTCGGCCTGCGTCGCCTCGCTGCCGTCGCCGTCGAAGTAGCGGCGAATGCCCCATGTCGTCGGCGAGGGGGGCCAGGAGGCGTCGTCGGCCTTTTGCTGCAGCAGTTCCCTGTCCCACGCCTGCTGCACCGTGCCTTCCTCCACGATCCGGCTCAGCGAGTCGTACTTGCGATAGATGATGTGGCCGTCGGGCAAGCCGCTGCCGTTGGAGAGAAAGCGTGCCAGGCCTGAAGTGCTGTACACCATCTCGCAGTGGCCGCTGTCGGGGTCGGTGGTGCCGATGCGGTGGCCCGCGAAGTCGTAGGTGGCGGTCGCACTGCCCGCCGGAATCCCGTTCTGTGACGCTCCAGCGGCCGCATAGGAATTGGGCGGCACGGAGGCGATGGTGCGGCCGGATGCGTCCTGTACCTGGCTCATGCGCCAGTTCAGCGATGTGTCCTGGGCGGAGGTCTGCACCACCCGGCCAACGAGGTTTTCCGCGGTGTCCTTCCAGGCCTGCGTCACCGCGCCGTTGGGGTCGGTGTCGATGACCAGGTGGTATTCCCCGAGCGGCAGCGGGTAGGCGAATTCGCCGGGTGTCTGATTGGTGGAATAGGCCCGGGTGGCGTAGTGCGTGCTGCCCGGCCGGATCGCATAGTCGAAGCCGGGCTGCCCCATCGCCACGGGCCGCGCGAGCGGGGCCGCCTCGAAGGCCGTGCGTGAAAACGGATAGCCACCGGCCTGCGGGTGGTATTGGCTGGACAGCAGGCCTTCCAGGGGCGCTCCGCTCCAGAGGCTGCCGCCTTCTCCGGCGTTGGTGGCCATGCCCGCCTGGTATTCGAAGAGCGCTGCATTTCCCTGCACGGTGATGCGGCTGTCGAGCGCCTTGACCGCGATGTTGCCGCGATCGTCATACAGCCCCATCTCCAGGATGGCGCTGTCACCGGACTCCAGCGAGAGGGTCTGCAAGCTGCGGGACAGGCCGTCGGCATAGCTCACACCCAGCGCGATGTCCTGCGCCACCACGAAGCCGCTGAAGGTGCCGGGTGCGCTCATGCCCACCTGGATGCCGAAGGGGGCCGTGACGTCCTGGCCAGCGTATTCGAAGACCTTGAGGCCGTCCGCGAAAAACAGCAGCCTGCCGGGCGTGGCCACCAGCAGCCACTCGCGCGCACGGCCATCGGCGGCGGCCTGTGCGGACACCGCGCCGGCCGCGTTCCGAAGCTGCCATTCGGGTTCGTCACCCCCGGTGCGCGCCACGAACCATTCGCCCGTGCCCAAGAGGACCTCGCCCAGGCTGGCCGGGTCCACCAGGATCCGCGCGGCCAGGCTCTCGGCCGTGAATCCCGTGCGCGCCAGGCGCGCGCCGAGCGGCTGTTGCGACTGCCCCTGGTAGATGAGCCGTCCCTGGCCGCAGGTCCATTCGGATTCGGAGCCGGAGACCGCCGTGTAGCTTTGCAGGGCATCGTCGGCGAAGGGGTCGTAGAAGCCGTCGCCGTTGCCCTGGATGTTGATGGCCGCATTGGGACGGTCCGTGGGGAAGGGATGGGTGCTGTCCACCCCGTGGTCCTGCCGGCAGAAGTAGGCCATGCAGATCAGGCTCGGGTTGTTCCACGGGCCGATGGTCGCGGCGGGTTCCGACACCGGGTTGTAGACCGTGCGGGAGAGGTTGCCGTTGGGGGTCAGCGCTCCGACCGTCCGAAGGCTCGCGCTGTCGTACACCACGGCCTGGAACTGGCAGTCCAGGGGGGCGAAGGCGATGTCGTCCAGGCGGATCCAGGGGACGGATGGTCCATGGATCTGCACCGCGATCGCCAGGGTCACGGTCGCGGGGCCCGCAAGCCCCAGTCCCGACATGTCGATGGTCCACTGCACGGGCTGCCATTGCCCGGCGGTCGGCTTCAAGGGGCGCTCCAGGCTTTGGCCTTGGGACGAGGTAATGCGCAGGGTGGCCGAGAAATCCGTGCCGGCGGCGCCCTGGGGCGTTTTCATCCAGAGCGAGAACACCTGCGGCGCCTGGCCCTGCGCGATGGACACGCTGCGCGTCAGCGTGCCCGACGCACTGACCTGCAGGCAGGATTGGCCGGTGGCGGCATCGCCGGCCTGGACGACGCTGCCCTCGGGAAGGCTCCAGGTGGGGGCCTGGTAGTCCTCGAAACTGTCGTAGGCATTGCCCGAGGCGGAGTTGACGAACCCGGCGATGCGGAACCTCGCCCGGTCGTCGTACAGGGAGGCCATGGGGCGGCCCGCGAGGTCATGGGACAGCAGCACCTGCCCCAGTCCGTCCCGCTCGGAGATGCGTTCCTGAAGGAGCCAGCCGTGGCCCGGGTCCGTGCCGTCCCAGGCGGTGAAGGGCACCGCATCGGCCTCGTTCGCCACCCAGGTGTCCGCTTCCGCCCAGTAGGGCGTTCCATCGGCATGCTGCCAGGTCCGGAAGGTCTGCACCTTGCCCGCCTGAAACTGCCAGGCGCCGTCGTCGTCCTGGTTGTGCATCAGGGCCTGCGCCACGGGAGCCAGGATGTTCGCGCTCCAAAGCGCCGGATAGACCTCGAACCCGAAAACGGACGAGCGCCGGGTGGCCCGCCATTGCCCGGTGCTGCCGTAGTACCCGGTCTGTACGGTATCGGGACTGCCGCCGGCCAGGGAATAGGTGAACGCCATCGTGCGTGAGACGCCCTGCAGCACCTCCGTGGACGAGGTCACCTGCGGAACGCCACCATACAGGTTGCGCAGCGTGCCGCCGGCGGGCGCCGTTGCAACCTGGTCGACGTAGGTCCATTCGCTGATCTGCGACGACAAAGCGCTGCCGTCAGCGCCGAACACCTGCTTGGAGATGAGCATGCCCGCCACGAGCGAGTAGGCGTCTTCCACCGCGAAGCGGGTGTCCGCCAGCGCCCCGGCCCGCACCTGCCGCTCGGCAGCGGCCTGGAAGCTGCGCGCTGGCAAGCCGTTGTAGAAGTGGCTGGTCGTCCCGCCGTACTGCTGGAGCGCGGGATCGGTGGTGGCCGCGTATTCGGTGACCGTGGCGAACTGCACCACACTGCCGGAACTGTCGGTGGCCGCAGAGACATCGGTGTAGGCGTAGGCTTTTTTCAAGACACCGTAGCCGCTGTCCTGCGTGAGCGCGGTGACCACGAAGGCCCTCAGCGGCGCTTTCACGGAATGGTTGGCATAGCGGTGCAGCGTCATCTCGACGGACGCATCGATGTCGCTGCCGGTCGGGAAGGTCACGAAGCCCGATGGAATGGCCGGCAGTTTCCCGGAAACGGCGGTCTCGTAGCGCAGGGTGTGGTTCAGCATGCGGAACATCTGCTGCCCGGCGAAGGTCTCGCGCACCGGCTCGCCTTGCGCATCTTTCAGGAGCCCGCCATTGCGGAAGAACAGCACCTGCGTGTCCTGGGGAGCGCCGTCGGCGTCCAGCGTCATGTAAGCCAGGAAGTCCGGCGCCTGGTCGATGACCGTCGTGCTGTCGAAGGAGGCCGCGGTGATTTCACCGAGCCGGTGCGACTGCACCGGAGCCCAGCCGGGCCAGACGGACTGCGAATACAGCGTTCCCCCCTGCGAGGCATAGGTGCCCGCGAGGGTGGGAAAGCCGAGCGTCTCGCGCGATGGCGGCGGGGGATCTTCGTCCTGCAGCACCTGCGTGGTCCAGCCCGCGGCCGGATCGCTGGGGTCGAAACTGTCCAGGGCGGAGTACAGCGCCGAAGTCGTGTTCTCCGTTTTCAGCACCGCTTGCCCGTTCCAGGCATACCAGTAGAACTGGGTGCTGGGGTCGGCGCCGGGTGAGTACTGGATCCCGGCGAAGTGGTAGGACCAGTCGACGCCATCGAACCGCAGCACGTTCGGTCCGGAGCCCACGAGGCTGCCGCCGACGAGGGAAGGCCCCAGGGTCTGCAGGAAGGCCGTGGAGAGGTTGGTGAAGCCGGGGCCGTCGAAGACGTCCGGCAGCGCCTGGAAGGCGAGATTGCCGTAATCCGCGTCCCAGCGCAGCACGGCCAGGCGATAGTCGAACGCCTGGATGGCGCTGCCTTTCGCGGTGAACTCCGTGATCCACGCGGCCGCCGCCATGCCGCCTTCGGTGGTCATCTGAAAATACGACGTGGTCCCGAAGGCTGGAATCACCACCTGCGTCGTCGCCAGCGACGCACCCTCGTGCCAGGCCAGCAAGGGGTCCCGAAAGCGAAGGTTGAAGAGTCCCTGCTCAGTGTCCGGGTCGTAGCAGAAGGTCAGATAGTGCTGGCCCGCGGCGCAGGCGAACAGACGGGCGTTGTTCCCGCTCTGCGGCGCCGTTTCCGTGGCGATGTCCCAGGACCGGGATTGCCAGTTCAGCGCATAGCGGGTGAACTGGCGGTTGTCCTTGTCCACCACCACATAGAAGTCGCTGCCGCCCACGACCTGCAGCTGGCCGCTGGCATGGGGATAGGGCTCGGGTTGGCCGCCCTCGGAGGCGAAGGCCCAGTCGGCCACCGCGATGGGGCGGCGGGAGGCCAGATAGACCGCGGTGGCGCTGTCGTCCAGGCGGGGCAGCATCAGCACGAAACTGTGCTCGCTGGTGGTCGCGCCGATGCGGTCGACATCCAGGGCGCCGTCGAAACGCTGCCAGGTCTGCCAGGCGGGCATCCATCGGCCCACCCAGGTCAGAACATTCGCCAGCAAGGCGTTCTGCGCGCTGTCATACCAGGCCATCACCACGTAGTCCGAGCCGTACCAGACCCGGGGCGTGGCAGCCGTGTCGCTGCCGAAGGGGTTCGCAATCGTCAGGTTGCGGGCGCCGGGGTCCAGTTCGGCATCGGCCCCGACGTCGATTTCCGAATATTCGTAGCGGGTGATGCCACCGGTCGGCAAGGTGATGGCGGTCAGGGCGCCTGGGAGCGGCCCCTGCCCCTGCAGGTCGTACTCGAAGGAGATGCCGGGCCTGCTGGCGCCCCCGGGAAGGACATCGGTGACCGCCTTGAGGTACCGCTTGAAGCACGCCCCCGTGCCCAGCGGATTGCTGGCATCCGGGGGCGTGAGGTTCACGAGGTCATGCCATTCGAAATTCAGGCGGACCTGGGGGGCGCCTGCGTCGTTGAACACATCCACGCTGTCCAGATACACCGATTCGAAACGGTCCTGCCAGGCGTTGGGCACCTGGCCGGGGCGCTGCCGTGGGTCCGAGTGAAGGGCGAGGTATTCCTTGGGGGCATCCAGCGACGTGTTGTCGTACGTCATCGGGCTCCAGTTGAATCGGCAGGACCAGCCCAGGTCGTTTTCCATCCGGGCCATCTGGCATTCGCGGGTGTAGGTGAGCGTGCCGGCGCCGACGGTCTGCTCCGACGTGCGGTACGCGAAGGCGATCCAGTTCCCCGCCGTGTTGCGCAGCTCCGCCAGGTTCCAGGCCTGTGCATGGCGCGCCTGCCCTTGCGCCTGCGTGCTCGGCCCGGTCCAGTTGTCCCAGTGGATGCCCCACTGCACGAGATGGCGGTCTTCGATGCCGTCGAGCTGGCGGTCGCTCTCGCCGTAGATCGCGACCGAGCCGTCGGGGCGCACCACTTCCCAGCTGTTCCATTGGGGATAGAACGTGACCTGCCAGAACTGGTAGGGCACGGTCTCATAGGACTGGCCCGCCGTCTCGATGCCCAGCGTGCCGTCCGCTTGCGGCACCAGGGCGTGGGAGCGGCGCTGCTGCGGATCGTCCAGGCGCCATTCGCCCGGCCGCTCCGTGGGCCGGATCAATGCCGCGCTGGAGGGGCGCCAGCCATGCGTTTCCAGTGCCGTGACCAGCCCCGGCGGCACCCGCCCCGGCAGCGCGCCGGCGAGCACTTGCGCGCTGACCGTGCCACGGCTCCACTGCGTCGGAATGGGCACGAGGCGCAGGGCCTGCCCCTGGTTCATCAGGTAGTACTCGGCATCCTGCAGCGGAGCGCTGCCGGTGTTCGCCACGATCTGATCCATCGGCATGTTCCACCCCACGCCGAGCCCGCCGCTGGGGTGCGTGAGGTTCCACTGCGCCACTTGGTCGGCCACGCTGCTCTGGTACATGAGCGTCAGATCGCAGGCCAGTCCGCCCCGCGCCGGGAGCGTGAGCAACTTGAGCGGAAAGGCCAGGTTGCCCCGGAACAGGTTGACGCCCGTGCCCAGGCTGCCTGCGTCGAACTGGAGAATTCCGAGGGCTGGGGCGCTGGATGACTGACCGGCGGTGGATGGCATGGCGACTCCTTGGAAAAAGAAAAGGCTCCAATGGGAACGGCCCTCCTTCACGCAGCAAAGGAGGGCCGTCCGGTCGGTGAATCAGTGGATTTACTGCGCCCAGGCAATCACCGAGGCGGTCAGGCTGCAACTGGCCGGGTTGAGCTTGTTGTTGCTGTTGTCCAGCAACTGCAGGGTGCCCGTGATCGTCACCGTGGGGGAGTTGGCCTGGGTCTGGACCTGGACGCTGGCGCCCACGGTGCGCAGATGGTGGTCCGTGTTGCCGAAGGACGCGGTGTAGGCGGCAACGGAGGCTCCGGCCGAAATCACGTTCGTCGGGAAGCTGTAGGTCGTCTGTGCCGTGACGACGCCCGCGTCGGACACCGAGGCGTTGGCGACCGGAATCGAAATGTTCTGAACGTACATGGATGGCATGGATTACTCCTTGTTCAAGGTGGGGTGAAATGGGTCCTGCCGCGCCCTCGCGTGCGGATCCCGCTGAACCATGGAGCCACGGCATGGCCCACCGGGCCCGCAGCCAGTGCCGTGAATGCATGGAATACAAAAAATGAAGGCGGGCCGGCACTGGGGGCCCGCAGCGCCGTGCTCAGGGGACGGTGATGCCGTGCTTGTCGTTTTCGCCGGTCACACCGGACGACGTCACGCTGTTGGTGGTCCAGAAGATGTAGAGGTATTTCCGCTCGCCTGGGGCCGGATCGCCCCAGTTGTTGTTGGCGGTGAAGACGCGGGTGCCTTTGGCATACGCGTCCGCCACCTGCGCGGTCACATCGATGGTCTGGTTGTAGACGCCGTAGCCGGCGTTTTCGATCACGGTAATCGCCATGGTTCTCTCCCTTTGAATATTGTTTTTGGCGGTGCCGCATCGTGTGATGGCGGTGCCTGCCAGGGAGCCAATGTACCGATGCGCTGCCCGTTTTTCACGGGTCTGTAGGCCTTGAATGTGAAATTTCAGAACACTTCAGCTGCTGAAGCATGGCGCGGTATTCGGGCTCCGGCCGGCCGCGCGGTGAGTGCCTGCGACCGGGCCGAGAGAAAGCGCGCGCGCGGGTTCATCGGCCACTTTCCGCGGGGTTTCGGGGGCCCTCTAGCGTCGCCCGGCGCAGGGCGTCGGGCGGTCCTCGGTTCAGCGTTCGCTGCAGGCCGGCGCTGGCCTGCAGGACGCGGGGCTGCCGGCGTGTCAGCC
>NZ_BAAJYT010000076.1:0-17044 GCF_057541515.1 Acidovorax sp. KNOB132 | reverse complement strand
GCGCATGTTTCACTAGGGCGTTCTGCTACATTTTTAGTAGCAATATCCACGAAGCGCACGCGGTCGCCGGGCTGCAGCAGCGCCGGTACGGGGCGCCCCAGGTCCCACATGGCCGTGGGCGTGGTGCCGATGATCTGCCAGCCGCCCGGGCTGGCCTGCGGATAGACGCCGCTGAAGGTGCCCGCCAGCCCCACCGCGCCCGCCGGGATGCGGGTGCGCGGCGTGGTGCGGCGCGGCACGTTCAGGCTGGGGTGGCCGCCGGTGAGGTAGCCGAAGCCCGGCGCGAAGCCGGTGAACGCCACGGTGTATTCGCTGCCCGTGTGGCGCGCGATCACCTCTTCGGGGGTGATGCCCAGCATGTGCGCCACTTCGGCCAGGTCTTCCCCGTCGTAGTGCACGGGGATCTCGATCAGCGTGGTGCTGCGCTCGGCCTGCGCGCTCACGTCGCGCCGGGCGATGGCGTCCACCAGCGCGGGCAGCGACTGCACGGCGGGGCGGAAGTGGATGAGGATGGTGCGCGCGGCGGGCACCATTTCCTCGATGCCGTCGATGGGCTCGCGCCGCAGCGAGGCCAGCAGCGCCAGCGTCTGGTCGAGGTCGTCCAGCTCGACCATGACCGCATTCAGGTTGACGGGCAGAAAGCGCATCATGCGGGCTGCCCTGCGAACGACGTGATGGTCACGCCGGCCTGCTCAAAGCGCTGGCGCACCTGCTGCGCGATCGCGACGGCGTCGGGGCTGTCGCCGTGCACGCAGATCGAGTCGGCCCCGATGCGCACCTGGCTGCCGTCGATGGCCTCGATCACGCCGTCGGACACCAGGCGCAGCATGCGCTCGGCGATCAGCGCGGCGTCGTGCAGCACGGCGCCCTTTTCGCGGCGTGACACCAGCGTGCCGGCCGGGGTGTAGGCGCGGTCGGCAAAGGCTTCGGCCACCACGCGCAGGCCGGCGTCGCGCGCCCAGCCGATCAATGGCGAGCCGGCCAGCGCCACCAGCACCAGGCGGTCGTCGATCTCGCGCAGCGCGGTGATCACGTCGCGCGCCTGGCGGGCGTCGTGGGCGATGGTGTTGTAGAGCGCGCCGTGGGGCTTCACGTAGCGCACTTCGGTGCCGGCGCTTGGCCAGGCCCTGCAGCCGCGCCGTGTAGTGCGCCGCCACCGGTGCGCTGCCGGCCTGGGTGGCGATGGCCCGCGCCGCCAGCAGGCGCTCGGCCAGGGAGAGGCCCTCCAGCGCGGGATCGAACAGGCTGTCGTAGCTGCCCTGGGTGGCGGCGACCACCTTGTCGCGCTGGTGGCGCACGGCGTGCACGGGGTCGCCTGCGGTCAGCGGCACCAGGGTGTCCACCAGGTCGGGGGAAAGGGATGCATCGGTCATGGTCGGCTCCGGTGGGGCGGCCCGTCGGCCGCCAGGAATATCAGTGTTTTAGGGCTGCAGCACAGATTCTTCTAGGGCAGCTTGCCTCAAAAACGATAGCACCTGCCGCCACGAGTGTTCGTCGGCCCAGGCGTTGGGCGCGGGCGCGCCGCCGCCGGTGCTGAGCCGGCCCGAGACCGGGTGGGCGTACACGGTCTGCGTGGTGGGCAGGTAGGGAAACAAAATCGAATGCCCCGCGCCCGCGTAGTCGTACTGGGCCACCGGGTGCGGGTGCGCATGGGCCTTCAGCCGCTCCACGACCATGCGGCCGTAGCGCGACGAGGGCCAGGAGCCGTCGTCCTCGGCGGTCAGCAGCAGCACCGGGCCGCGGATGCGCTCCACGCGGATGCGGGCGCGCTCCACGGCCTCCTCGTCCTGCAGCGCGGTGAGCAGCGCGTTGGCATGGCGGCGCGGCTCGGGTCCCTCGTCCCACGGCGCCCAGGTGGCCGTGCGGTTGTTCTCCCACAGGTGCGGCAGCGGCTGGCCGCGGAAGATCCACGCCGGGCCGTTGCGGCTGTCGGGGCCGTTGGCGGGGTTGCAAGCGTTCTGCGCGCTGTGCACCACCGCGCCCGGCACGTAGCCGATGACGGCCGAGACCTGCTCCGGGAACAGCGTGCCCAGCAGCAGCACCAGCGTGCCCGCCTGGAGCAGCGACCGCCGCGTGGGTGGATGGGGAGGTGGCGCTTCGCTCATGCCTTCGATCCTTGTGCAAGGGTGCGGCCCGATGCGGTGCGGGCCTGCAGGGTGACGTGCCGCTTGCCATCATCCCCTGCTTCAATGTGTATAGCAAGGTCTTCAACGGGGATGAGCGCGGCGGCCTTTTCGGGCCATTCCGCGATCTTGAGTCCCGGCCCCGCGAAGATGTCGCGAAAGCCCGCGTCCTCCCACTCGCGCGGGTCGTTGAAGCGGTAGAAGTCGAAGTGCCAGATGGCCAGCCCCGGTGCCTCGTGCGGCTCCACCACGGCATAGGTCGGGCTCTTGATGCGGCCCTGCACGCCGAGCGCACGCAGCAGGTGGCGCACCAGCGTGGTCTTGCCGGCGCCCAGGTCGCCGTGCAAGGTGATGAAGGCGTTGGCGATCGGGGCTTGGGCGGCCAGCCGGGCGGCGAAGGCGGCGGTGTCTTCCTCGCTTTCCCAGCGCAGCGCGACGGGCGTGTCCGCGGGGGGGCTTTCTACAATCCGGGGGTGATGTTCAGCAGCAGTCAACTCGTTCCTCAAATGCAAGGCTGGGCCCGCGAATTGGGATTCTCCCAAATCGGCGTGGCCGGTGTGGATTTGTCGTCCGCAGAACCGGGGTTGATGCAGTGGCTGGCGCAAGGGTTCCATGGCGACATGCATTACATGCAAACCCACGGCCTGCGCCGCGCCCGGCCCGCCGAACTGGTGCCCGGCACCGTGAGCGTGATCACCGCGCGCATGGACTACCTGCCGCGCGACACGCCAGCCGGGCCCGCGCACGGCGCGCCGGGCGCCGGCCCTGGCTGGCAGGCCGTGGAGTTCGCGCGGCTGGAGCGCCCCTCCGAAGGCATCGTGTCGGTGTACGCCCGGGGGCGCGACTACCACAAGGTACTGCGCCAGCGGCTGCAGAAGCTGGCCGACCGCATCGGCGAGGCCGTGGGGCCGGTCGGGCACCGGGTGTTCACCGATTCGGCGCCCGTGCTGGAGGCGGAGCTGGCCAGCCGCAGCGGGCAGGGCTGGCGCGGCAAGCACACGCTGGTGCTCAACCGCGAGGCGGGCTCCATGTTCTTTCTGGGCGAGATCTATGTGGACATGCCGCTCGAGCCCAGCGCGCCCGTGACCGCGCATTGCGGCAGTTGCCAGGCGTGCATTGACGTGTGCCCCACGCAGGCCATCGTCGCGCCGCACCGGGTGGACGCCCGGCGTTGCATCTCTTACCTCACCATCGAACATGCGGGGCCGATTCCCGTCGAACTGCGCCGCCCGATGGGCAACCGCATCTACGGCTGCGACGATTGCCAGCTCATCTGCCCCTGGAACAAGTTCGCGCAGGTCAGCGGGCTGCCCGATTTCGACGCGCGGCCCGGCCTGGGCGGGCAGCAGCTCGCGCACCTGTTCGCCTGGGACGAGCCCACCTTCCTGCGCTTGACGGAAGGCGGCCCCATCCGCCGCATCGGCCACGAACGGTGGCTGCGCAACGTGGCCGTGGCGCTGGGCAATGCGCTGCATGCCACGGGGGACGCCGGCATCGAGGCCGCGCTGCAGTCCCGCGCCGCCGACGCCAGCGCCCTGGTGCGGGAGCACGTGGCCTGGGGCTTGGAGCAAAAACGGCCTCCAGCACAATAATTACTAGGGCATCGTGCTATCAAATAAATAGCATTCGCCTGTGGCAAAACGCCCGGGTGCAGGCGGGCTGCGGCTGGCCGACAATACCGGCCTGCCCATGATCCAAGCCCTGTGCCTTCTCATCGCCTTCCAGTTGCTCGGAGAGGCCACGGTGCGCCTGACGGGCTGGCCGTTGCCGGGCGCCCTGGTCGGCATGCTCTGGCTGCTGGCCTGGCTCGCCTGGCGGCGGCGCGTGCCTGAAGCGCTGGCCACCACCGCGTCCACCCTGCTGCAGCACATGATGCTGCTGTTCATCCCCACCGTCACCGGCGTGATGGTGCACTTCGGCCGGGTGGCGGACGAGTGGAAGCCCTTCCTCATCGCCTGCATCGTCGGTGCGGCGGTGACGATGGCCGTGACGGCCGTCACCCTGCATTGGCTGCTGTCGCGCGGTCGGCGCGCGGGTCCGCCGGCATGAAGGCGCCCGCATGACGGATCCCACCACCGGCCTGGCCGCGCTGGGGGCGCTGGAGCGCTCTCCGCTGACTTGGCTCACGCTCACGCTGCTGGCCTACCTCGCAGCGCTGTGGCTGTACCGGCGCAGCGGCCACAACCCGTTCCTGCTGCCCGTGCTCACGGCCGTGGTGGGCATCGTGTGCGTGCTGCTGGCGCTCGGCGTGCCGTACCCGGTGTACTTCGAGGGCGTGCAGCTGATCCATTTCTTCATCGGCCCGGCCACGGTGGCGCTGGCAGTGCCGCTGTACGGGCAACTGGGCCGGATCCGGCAGATCTGGCGGCCGGTGGCGATCGCGCTGCTCGCCGGATCGGTGGCGGCCATCGGGTCGGCCGTGCTCGTGGCGTGGGCGCTGGGCGGGTCGATGCAGACGCTGATGTCGCTTGCGCCCAAGTCGGCCACCATTCCCATCGCGACCGCCGTGGCCGAGCGGCTGGGCGGCATCGCATCGCTGGCGGCGGTGGCCGTGGCGGTCACCGGGATTGCCGGCGCGGTGATGGCCGGCCCGCTGCTGCGCGCGCTGCGGCTCGATGGCGACCCGGTGGTGCGCGGCTTCGCCGTGGGACTGACGGCGCATGCCATCGGCACGGCGCGCGAGTTGCAGACCCACGCCACCGCCGGCTCGTTCGCCGCGCTGGCCATGGCGCTCAACGGCATCGCCACGGCGCTGCTCATGCCGGCGATGGCGGCGCTTCTGCACTGGGCCGGCGTGTGGTGAGCGGCCCGTGGGCCGCATGGGTTTGTCAGCGCAGCACGGCGAGCGCGAAGGGCAGGCTGACCACCCCCAGCACGGTGGACAGCGTCACCAGCCCGGCCACGTAGGGCCCGTTGTAGCCCATGCGGGCCGCCAGCACGTAGCAGGTGGACGCGGTGGGCAGGGCGGAGAAGGCCATCAGCACCGTGGTCTGCACCCCGTCCAGCCGCAGCAGCCGCGCCATGCCGAACGCGATCACCGGCTGCACCAGGTGGCGGATCGCCAGCACCGATGCCGACAGCAGCTTTCCGCGCGTGAGCAGGCCGAACTGCATGCCCGCGCCGGCTGCCATGAGCCCGAGCGCGAGCGACGCCGCGCTGATGCGGCTCACCGTGGGCTCCATCCACACGGGAATGTGAAAGCCCAGCAGGTTGGCGGCCAGCCCCGATCCGGTGGCCACGATCAATGGATTGCGCAGCAGCTCCTTGAAAAAACCGTGCTGGCCCGCGCGCGCCATGGGCCACACCGCGGCCACGTTGAACAGCGGCACGCACACGCCGATCAGCACGGCGATGAGCAGCAGGCCCTGCGGGCCCGCCAGCCGTTCCGCCAGCGCCAGGCCCATGAAGGAATTGAAGCGGAACGCCACCTGGGCGCTGGCCGCGTGGTCGCGTGGGTCGATGCGGCCACGCAGGCCGGGCAGCCGCGGCAGGCTGTAGGCCAGCGCGATGCCGACCAGGCCCGTTGCCACGCCGGCACCGATCAGCCCCGAGGCCTCGCCGATCTGGATCGGGCTTTTGACGATGGACTGGAACAGCAGGATGGGAAAGAGCAGGTAGTACACCAGGCTTTCCACCGGCTGCCACACGGTGCGGTTAAGGGCCGTGTAGCGGCAGACCAGGTAACCGCACAGGATGAGGGCAAAGTCGGGAAGGAGGAGCTGCGCGTAATTCACGGCCCGCAGGATACCGCGCGGCCCGCCCCGGTGGCCGCCTGGGCCGGGCGCGGGTGACGCCTCAGGGACCGGGCCGCGCCGCGGCCCTGCCGCCCTCGACGATGGCCTCGATCACCTTTTGCAGCCCCCGGTTCATGGGCTTGTCGTGGCGGGTGATGAGGGCCTGGGTGCGGTACAGGGGCGGGTCCAGCGGCCGCAGTTCGAGGTCTTCATGGCGGCGGCTGTGGCCCGACAGCGCCATGCGCGGCAGGATGCCGCAGCCCAGGCCGGCCGCCACCATCGCCTTGATGGCCTCCACGCTGTCGAACTCCATGACGGGGGCGGGCGTGGGCAGGGTGCCGCCGGCGCTCAGCCAGTCGTCCACGATCCCGCGCGTGCTGCTGCCCGTCTCGAACTTCACCAGCGGGTGCTGGTTCATCATCTGCGCGGTGACCGCCCGCGGCCAGTGGCAGGTGCCTCGGCGGCAGATGGCCATGAGCTCGTCCTCCAGGATGGGGACCACGGCGACCGCACGCGAGACAATGGGCAGCGTCACGATGGCGGCATCGATCGAGTTGTCCTCGATGCGGCGCACGTAGTCCTCCGTGTTGCCCGTGCTCACGAGGATGCTCAGCGATGGAAAGCGCTTGCGCAGGTCCTGCAGGATGGGCGGCAGCAGGTACAGGCACGAGGTCAGGCCCGTGCCCAGCCGCACGCGCCCCGTCACCCCGGCCGAGTGGAAGGTGGCGGCGCTCACGGCATTGGCCACGGCGGCCGTCACATGCGGCACATGGGCCAGCAGATCCGCGCCAGCGGAGGTCGGGCCCACGCGGCGGCCCACCCGCTCGATGAGGCGCACCGACAGCCGGCGCTCCAGATTTCTCACCTGCAGGCTCACCGCGGGCTGGGTCACCCCCAGCCGTTGCGCCGCAGCAGAAAAACTCCCCAATTCCAGCACCAGCGCGAAGGTCCGTAATTGATCGAGATCCAAGGTACGTTCCATAGGCTTAGCTTATGTTTTGTATAAGACGGCAAATCTTCACTTATGGATTGAATGCCGTCAATATTCATCCCGTGCAAAAAATTCCAGAGACTTGAATAAAAGCCGGGAGGGGAGGAGCAAGCTGCTATCGGTGCGCACTGGCGCACCGATAGCGCCTTGTATTTGTCGGCTGCAATGATTGATGGCGCATGGCCTCAAAAAACCTGATATCCATCGAAGACCTTTCGCGCAGCGAAATCGAGACGCTGTTTTCCGATGTCGACGACATTCGGCGGTTTCCCGGGGAATTTGGAAATGCGCTGGCCGGAAAAATCGTTTTCACCCTGTTTTGCCAGCCCAGTACGCGAACGCGGCTGAGTTTCGAATCCGCGGCCTACCGCCTCGGCGCGCGCGTGCTGAGCGTTTGCGACATGCACAGCACCCGCCAACCCCTGGGCGAGAGCCTGCTCGACACCACCCGCATGGCCGGCTACTACTCCGACGCGCTGGTCGCGCGGCACGCCGACCATGGCGTGATGGAGCAGATCAAGGGCACCCTCGATGTGCCGCTGATCAATGCCGGCGAAGGGCTCGCCCGGCACCCCACCCAGACGCTGATTGACCTTTACACCGCCCGCGAGCATTTCGACACCCTCGATGGTCTGCGCGTGGGGCTGGTGGGCGGCCTGCGCTACTCGCGTGCGGTGAAGTCGCTGCTGGTCGGCCTCGGGCAGTTCCGCGACGTCGAGCTGCATGCCGTCGATGCCGCCAGCGAAGCGGACGACGGCAGCCCTTTGCCGGCCGACCTCGCCGCTGCGGCGCGCCGCCCCATCCATCTGCACGATTCGGTGCAGGCCATGCTGGGCCATGTCGATCTGCTGTACGTCGTGCGCGTGCAGCGCGAGATGTTCAGCGACGCCGCGCTGTACCAGCGCCAGCTGGACAAATGCCGCGTGCACCGCGCGCTGCTGGCCAAGGCGCCACCGTGGCTGGCGGTCATGCATTGCCTGCCTCGCACGGACGAGCTGGACACCGACGTGGACCCGACCCCGCAAAACAAGTATTTCCTGCAGGCCGCGTACGGCGTGCCGCTGCGCATGGCCGTGCTGCGGCGCTACATGACGCAGCCGCTGGGGGGAGGAAGCGGCGGCAACGGCGGTGGTGGCGCCAGGGGGCTGGCGGCGGATGCGCTGTCGCGCCGTGCGATCGACGTGCTCAGCAACGACGAGTTGTCCCTCGCATGGTGATGCTCTGCGCAATGGCCCTGATGGGGCTCGTTGTGGGTGGCGTGGCCGTGACGGTCGGAGGGGGCGTCACCATCGGCGTGCCGTTGCTGCTGCTGATGGGGCATTCCGCCGCCGCGGCCATCGCCACCGTGAAGTTCGCGCTCGTGGGCTCGTTCTTCACCGGCACGCTGGCCCACCGCCGTGGCGTGGCGGCCCCGGTGCGCATTCCCTGGGTGCTCTGGCCCCTGGCGGCAGCGGGGTCCGTGATGGGCTCGCTGATCGTCACCGGGGTCGATGACCGGGTGCTGCGCATCATCGTCGCCACCATGATGGCCGTGGTGTTGTGGATCACCTACCGGACGGATTTTTCCGCACGCGCCGCCACCTCGGCGCCAGCCGCGCGGCTGCCCCTGGCCGGCATCGCCACGGTGTTCGCGCTGTGCGTGTATTCGGGATTTTTCGGCGCGGGCTTCGGCACCTTTCTCATCTTTGCGCTGATGCATTTTTTCGGCCTGTCGTTTTCCGACAGCGCTTCGGTCATGACGCGCCTCAACCTGCTCGTGGTGGGCTCGTCCGTGACGACCTTCATCACCCACGGTGCGGTCGATTTCCAGTGGGGCATTCCACTCTTCATCGGCTGCGCCCTGGGCGGTGTGATGGGCGCCTGGGTGGCCCGGGTGCTGTCGCCCGAGCGCATGAAAACCGTGTTCCTGGCAGGCACGATGCTGGTCGGCGTCAAGCTGATCTGGGACGCGATGGCGTGATGCCGTACCGTCCTCCGCATGGGGCCCGTCCGGCCCGTGCTTCTGACTTGCAAGGAGCAACGCCACCCACTCAACGACGTCACTGAACCCTTCTCCTGCCAACGGGAACCGCCCTTGCGCGTGCGGGAAATCCCTCACTGTGGACTGCCATGCGGACCACGATCGGCGTGCGTCAGCGATTAGGATGCACACCATCGTTTTCATCGTGTTCAAGCAGTACAAGGAGACTTCTATGCAGCGCCGAAACTGGCTGGGTCTGGCCGTCCTCGTGGCCACGGGCAGTGCCATGGCCCAGAGCTATCCCACCAAACCGATCCGGCTGGTGGTGCCCTTTGCTCCTGGGGGGACGACTGACATCATCGCCCGCGTGATCTCCGATCCGCTGTCGCGCGCGCTGGGCCAGCCCGTGATCGTGGACAATCGCGCGGGCGGCGGTGGTGTGGTCGGCGCGGCCGAGACGGCCAAGCGACGCCGGACGGCTATGCCCTGGGCATCGCCACCGTGTCCACCACGGCGGCCAATCCGGCGATCAACCCCAAGACGCCCTACAACCCGCTGACGGACTTCACGCCGATCATCAACATCGCCGCAACGCCCAACATCATCGCGGTGAACCCCAGCTTTCCAGCCAAGGACTACAAGAGCTTCGCCGCCGAGATCAAGAAGGTGCCGGGCAAGTATTCGTACTCGTCGTCCGGCACGGGCGGCATCGGCCATCTGCAGATGGAGCTGTACAAGAGCCTGACCGACACCTTCGTCACGCACATTCCCTACCGCGGCGCGGGCCCGGCCTTGAACGACACGGTGGCCGGCCAGGTGCCGATGATCTTCGACAACCTGCCTTCGGCGCTGGCCTTCATCAAGGATGGCCGCCTGGTGCCCATCGTGGTCGCCGCGCCCCAGCGCGTGGCCGCGCTGCCCAATGTGCCCACCTTCAAGGAAGTGGGCCTGGAACCGGTGAACCGCATGGCCTACTACGGCATCCTGGGCCCCAAGAATCTGCCCAAGGACGTGGTGGACAAGATCAACGCCGGCGTGCGCAAGGCGCTGGAAGATCCGGCCGTGCGCAAGCGCATCGAGGACACCGGCTCGATCATCATCGGCAACACGCCCGAGCAGTTCGCCGAGCAGATCAAGGCCGAGTTCGAGGTCTACAAGACCGTGGTGCAAAAGCAGAAGCTGTCGCTCGACTGAGCCAGCGCGTCTTCGCTTGCTCAGACCAGGCCCGCCGGCACCGCCCGCGGGCCTTTTTTTTATCGTGCTATGGTTTTGCGATGCTGCCCGAAAGCCAGACCTCCATCGACACCTTCATCGACGCGCTGTGGCTGGAGGACGGTCTCTCGCGCAACACCCTGGCGGCCTACCGGCGCGACATGACGCTGTATGCCCAGTGGCTGGCGGAGCAACCGTCCGCGCTGGCCATCGACAGCACGCAGGAACACCACCTGCAGGGTTATTTCGCGGCCCGCCATGCGCAGACCCGGGCCACCTCGGCCAATCGGCGCCTGACCGTGCTGCGCCGCTATTTCCACTGGGCGCTGCGCGAGCGGCGCATCGCGGCCGATCCCACGGTCCGGCTGCAGGCTGCGCGCCAGCCGCTGCGCGTGCCGAAGACGCTCTCGCAAGCCCATGTGGAGGCCCTGCTGCGCGCCCCGGACACCGGCCACCCGTTGGGGCTGCGGGATCGCGCCATGCTGGAGCTGATGTACGCCAGCGGGTTGCGCGTGACCGAGCTGGTCACGCTCAAGACCTTCCAGGTGGGCCTGCGCGAAGGCGTGCTGCGGGTGATGGGCAAGGGCGGCAAGGAGCGGCTGGTGCCCTTCGGCGACGAGGCGGCGGCATGGCTGGAGCGCTACCTGGGCGAGGCGCGCGCGGCCATCCTGGGCGGGCAGCAGACCGACGATCTTTTCGTGACGCAGCGCGGCGCGGGCATGACCCGGGCGATGTTCTGGGTCATCGTGAAAAAGCAGGCGCATGCGGCGGGCATCACCGTGCCGCTGTCGCCGCACACGCTGCGCCATGCCTTCGCCACGCACCTGCTCAACCACGGGGCGGACCTGCGCGTGGTGCAGCTGCTGCTGGGGCATGCGGATATCTCTACCACCACCATCTACACCCACGTGGCGCGCGAGCGGCTCAAGGCGCTGCACGCGCAGCACCATCCCCGCGGATAGTTGGGTGCCGGGAAGCGGGTGGGAGCTGCGCAGGGCGCGGACAATCGCGGTTTCCTTTTGTGCACCCGGAGTCTTTGCATGACCGATCTTTCCCGCCGGCAATGGATGCTGGCCGCCAGCTGTTCCTGGCTGTCCACGCTGCCGTTCGCAGCCCACGCCCAGCAGGCAGCCGCCTGGCCGTCCCGTCCCATCCGCATCGTGGTGGCCTATCCCGCCGGCGGGGTGAGCGACGTGGTTGCCCGGGCCCTGGGCGACAAGCTGTCGGCCCAGCTGGGCACTTCAGTGGTGGTGGACAACAAGGCCGGGGCGGGCGGCTCCATCGGCATGGATGCCGTGGCCAAGGCGGCGCCGGACGGCTACACGCTGGGCTTTTCGTCCATCAGCCCGCTGGTCCTGAACCCGCACCTGGGCAAATCGCCGTTCGATCCGGCCAAGGACATCGCGCCGGTGGCCAGCGTGATGGTCTCTCCCGTGCTGCTGCTGGGCACGCCCGCCAGCCAGGCCAAGGATTTCCGCCAGTTGCTCGCCACTGCGAAGGCGCAGCCAGGAGCGGTGCGATGGGCCACCTCGGGGCTGGCGTCGCTCGGGCACATCATGCTGGAGCAGATCATGCAGTCCACCCAGGCGCAGATCACGCATGTGCCTTACAAGGGCGGCGGCCAGCAGCTCAACGATGCGCTCAGCGGGCAGTTCGAAGTGCTGTCCACCAATGCCGGGCCTGCGGTGATGCAGCACATCCAGGCCGGCAAGCTGCGCGCGCTGGCCGTGGGTGCGCCCGCCCGGCTCGACACTTTGCCCGACGTGCCTACCCTGGCCGAATTGGGCATTCCGGCCGCCAACGTGAGTTCGCTGTTTGGCGTGTTCGCGCCGGCGCGCACGCCGCGCCAATCCTGGAGCGTTTGAATGCCGAGATCAATCGCGCCCTGGCCCTGCCGGATTTGCGCGCCCGGCTCGAAGCCACCGACAACGTGCCCCAAGGGGGCAAGGCGGCTGACTTTGTGCGGCAGATTGCCGAGGAGTCGCAGAACAACGCCCGCATCATCCGCGCGGCGGGCATTCAGATGAACTGATGCGGCTGTCAGGAGGTGGCGGGGTCGTTTGGCTGAGCATGCGCGACGCTCACTCCGCTACGCAGCTGCGCGCGGGCCGGTAGAAGGAGCGCGAACGGCGCTTTCTGGTTCATTCTCCGCGCCGCGTCCCCAGAACAAGTCTTCTTGAGCTGGATCGCTGGAGAAGAGACGAACTTCGGCGATCTGGCTGTGCTCGATGCGGATCAGATCGACCCCCGGCTGCTTCAACTTGACGCCGTTGGCCTCGCCAGCGAACTCCAGCGTCACGGCAACCCAGTCGCCATTGGCCATGTAGTGACTGGCGTGGGTGATCGTGAAGGTGCCTTTGGAGATTTCCATCATCTTGCCCAGCATCGGACCGACTTGCGCCATGCCGCGATGCGTTCCGGAAAACTGATGATTGCCTGGCTGGTGCCAGATCACATCGGGAGAAATCAGTCGGATCAATGCCGTCTGATCGCCCGTCTGGACCGCATGAATATAGGCCTTGGAAATGTCGATGCCAGTCATGAAAAATCACCTTTCAATAAAATATGAATGGTGATTGTTGGACAAATAAAGACCATTTGCTCGATGTTATTGGGACAATAAATGGTATTTTTGGGACATTCATGCAAAAGGCGAGGCAAGTGATGTCGAAGGTGGCGAGTGTTCCAAAAGGGATGATCAATGCGGGTATCCCGCGGCTGAAGTACGACCCCACGGCGCCCTACCGGCTCGATCTGGAGGTCTATCCGGCGGGTGATCTATGGCGCCGCGGCGGCAAGGAAAAAGTGCAAACGACCCATCGCTACGACTTTTTCATGCTGGTGTGCATCACGCAAGGAGAGTGCGTTCAATGGGTGGATTTCCAGCCGTTTGCCTGCGAACAAGGAACGTTTTTGATTGTTCGACCAGGTCAGGCCCATAACCTCGGGAGCGATGAAGACTGGGAGGGTTGGATCGTCCTGTTTCGCTCGGAGTTTGCGATGCCCGTATCTGCTGCATCGGGCGACCCCGCACTCGTGTCGGATCGGGTCGGGTTGCCGGAAAAGCTGCTTCTGGACCAGGATCAGTTGAGAACGGTGAGTCGCTCGATTCAGCAGATGTACGAGGACGCGCACCTCGAGGCTTCCCTCGATCACGTGCACGCTCTGCTGCGCCATCAACTTCACGCCCTGCTGGCACGATTGAGCCTTCTGAAAGGAAGGCAGCGGCCGTTGGATGAGCCGCCGGTTTCCGCTGCGTCACAGCGCTTCCAACGGTTTCAGGCGCTGGTTGAAGAGCGCTTTGCGAATTGGCATCAGGTGGCCGATTACGCCAGTCACCTCGGATATACAGAAAAGAGTCTGGGCCGGTCTTTGGCCGCCGCTACAGGCATGACCGCCAAAGGGTGGATCGCGGCACGGATCAATCTCGAAGCCAAGCGGCTGCTGGTGCACACGGACTTGCCCATTGGCGCCATTGCCGACAGGCTGGGCTTTGACGAGGCGACCAACTTCACCAAATTCTTCAAACGCGAAGTGCGCTGTTCTCCTGCGGAGTTTCGTCGCAGGCAACGGGGTGAAAGCCCACTGTTACACGCTGGTTAGAACGTGGAACCAGCCCCGGCCCGGCCTGGACCGACCGGGGGCCTTACCGCTCACTCGCCCAGGCTTTCCGCCCAGGTCAGCGCCTGCAGGTGGGCCCAGTTCACCTGTCGGTTGGACAGGTGCAGCGCGTCGGCCGAGCGAGCGAACGCCACCTCGTCGCCGCTTTCGCAGGCCTTGGTGAGTTCCAGGAACGGCGCGAACACGCCGGTGTTGTGCAGCAGCGCATCGATCACGGGCTGGGGCAGGGCGACGGAGTCGAGCGCCTTTTCCAGCGGAACGCCCAGCATGGTGTCCAGCAGCGAGAACACGCCGACCACGAAGGCGTTGTCGCACTCCTCGGGCGGCAGCAGTTCCGCGGCGAGCAGCTCCATGAGGCGGCCGCGCACCACGGCGGTCTGGCCCACGGCGGGTGGAGAGCCGCCGGCGCGCGAGGTGGTCATGAGCAGCGCCGCCCAGCGGAACAGCTTCTTGAGCCCCAGGATCATGACGGCGTGCCGGAACGAGGTGACCTCGCACGACAGGCCGAAGCCCGACGAGTTGATGAACCGCAGCAGGTTGAAGGACAGCGTGGGGTCCTTCTTGAGCAGCTCCTCGATCTCCGCCGTGCTGGCCTGCTTTCGCACCAGGTTGATGAGCTGGATGATCGTCGCCTGCGAAGGCCGGATGGTCTGGGCCTTCACCAGCGCGGGCTGGGCGAACCAGTAGCCCTGGAACAGCTTCACGCCCAGGGCGGACATGCGCTCGTGCTGCTCGGCGGTCTCGACCTTTTCGGCCACCAGCGTGGCCTTGGAGTTGGCGCGCGCGAACTTCACCAGGGGCTCGGCCAGCTCGGCCCGGAAGGCCTGCATGTCCAGCTTGACGAAGGCGGCCAGCGGCAGCCAGCTGGCATAGGTGCGGCGCAGCACGTTCTGGTTGAAGGCGAGGCGAAAGCCCCGCGTGCGCAGGCCTTCGAGCGTGGACACGCGCCCTTCGATCTCTTCGGCCGTGGCGCCGTCGGCCAAGGGCGGTACTTCCAGCACCACCTTTTCGGGGTGGATCAGTTCGAGGTGGCCGCCGGCCAGGCTTTCGTGCGTGCAGTTGATGAACACCGTCTTCTTGCCCACCAGGGCCTCGGTGCCCGCATACGACAGGGCATTGAAGAGCAGGGCGGCATCGCTGGCCGCAGTGTGGGCATCGGAGGCGGTGGAACGGTCGAACAGCTCGTAGCCGAAAACGGCACGCTGCTCATCCACGATCGCCTGGCGCGCAATGATCGCCAGGTTGCTCGAGTCCTCGTCCTCCCCTTGCGGGGCGGTGTTCTCGAAAGCCGGTACGTTGTCTGAGTTGCTCGACATGGAGGGTCTGCGTCAGTGAGTGGGATGAATTCGGTGACCTTACCACCAGAGCCGCACGCTGTCGCCCACTCTGGGGCTCATTCCGTCAACTGGTCCGCCCAGGCCAGTGCCTGCAAATGGGCCATGTTGATTTGCTGGCTGGACAGTTGCAGCGAACTGGCGGCCTGATCGAAGGCGGCGTCGTCGCTGGATTCGCAGGCTTCGGCCAGCCGCAGCAGTTCGCCCAGCGTGCCGGCGCGGTGCAGCAGGGCGTCCGACACGGTGCCGGGCACGTGCAGCAGCCCCACAGCGGATTCCATGGGCATGCTCAGCATGCGGTCGAGCATCGAGAAGATGCCCACCACGAAGGCCTGATCGGCGTCTTCCTGCGACATGGTCTCCAGGGCCAGCAGCTCCATCAACCGACCACGCACCACGGCCGTGTGGCCGACGGCGGCGGAGATGCCGCCACCGCGCGAGGCGGTGAGCAGCAGCGCGGCCCAGCGAAAGAGCTTCTTGAGTCCCATGAGCATCACGGCCTGCCGGAACGAGGTGATCTCGCGGGAGAGCCCGAAACCCGACGAATTGATGAGCCGCATCAGGTTGAATGCCAGGCCCGCGTCCTTCTTGAGAACCTCTTCGATTTCGTCCGTGCTGGCCTGCTGGCGCACGAGGTTGATGAGCTGGATGATGCTGCTTTGCGCGGGGGTGAGCAGCTTGGCCTCCACCAGCGAGGGGCGGGAGAACCAATACCCCTGGAACAGCTGCACCCCCTTGCTGGAGGCCATGTCGTACTGCTTGGCCGTCTCCACCTTCTCGGCGATCAGCTCGGCCTTGGAGTGCCGCCCGGCATATTTGATGAGCACGGCCAACTGGTCCGGCGCCAGTACGGACAGGTCGAGCTTGATGTAGTCGGCCAGTGGCAGCCACGGTGCATAGGCCGATTCCAGCACCGTGTGGTTGAAGGCCAGGTGGAAGCCCCGCTCGCGCAGGCCCGACAGGATCGGCAGCCGCGTACTCACCTCTTCGGCGGCCGCGTGGCCCAGGGGCGGGATCTCCAGCACGACCTTGTCGGGATCGACCAGCTCCAGGTGGCCGCCGGACAGGCTCTCGTGCGTGCAGTTGACGAAGATGAGCTTCTTGCCCACCAGTTCCTCGCTGCCGGCGTGCGACAGCGCGGTGAACACCAGGAACACGTCCGTTGCCGCCGTGTGGCCATGGCCGGAGCGCGAGCGGTTGAAGAGTTCATAGCCCACCACGGCCTGCTGCCCGTTCATGATCGCCTGGCGGGCGATCATGGCGCCGGCAGGGCTGCTCTCGGGGGCAATGGACGGGGAATTGCCGGCGACAGGCGTGTGGGGCATGGATGGCAAACGGAAGGCGATCGGTGGAAGGGCCGCGTCCCTTCGGCAAAGGGGTTGCGGGGCTTGGGCGCATTGTAGGAAAGAACGGCTGCCCACGCGGCCGGGTCAGCCATGCTGCAGCCACTCCATTTCGGCGTCGCTGAAGCCCGCCGCGCGGCGTGCATCGGCGTTGAACGGCGGTTTCAGGCGTGGCGCCTCGTAGCGCCGGACCAGGAGGGCGTAGTGCGCCATCGGGTCCAGCCCTTCCCGATCGCACAGGAAGCGATACCAATGGTTACCAATCGCCACATGCCCGACCTCCTCGCGCAGGATGATGTCCAGGATGTCCACAGCCGCCAGCGCGTCGGCGGTGCCCACCTGCCGCAGTTTGCGCTGGATCAGCGGTGTGGCGTCCAGGCCGCGGGCCTCGAGCGTGCGCGGCACCAGGGCCATGCGCGCGACGATGTCGCCCGCGGTCTTCTCGCACATGGTCCACAGGCCCTGGTGGGCGGGAAAATCGCCGTAGTCGTGCCCCATGCTTCGCAGGTGTTCGCGCAGCAATCCGAAGTGCTTGGCCTCTTCGGCCGCCACCCGCAGCCAGTCGAGGTAGAAGTCCGGCGGCATGCCGTCGAAGCGCCACACCGCGTCGAGGGCGAGGTTGATGGCGTTGAATTCGATGTGCGCGATGGCGTGCATCAGCACCGCGCGGCCCTCGTGCGTGGCCGGCGAGCGGCGCGCCACCTCGGTGTGGCGCAGCAGGGGCGG
>NZ_BAAJYT010000075.1:0-17211 GCF_057541515.1 Acidovorax sp. KNOB132 | reverse complement strand
CCGGTGCAGCGGCCGGGGCGGACGGCGCCGTCACCTGAGGCGATGCGGTCACGGTGGCCGGCGCGCGGCGCAGGGCCGGCGGGTCGAACAGCATGGTGTAGCTGCGCACGATCTGGCCGGAGTTCCAGGTGGCATCCAGCACCAGATCGACGAAGGGGTCGTTGATGGGGCGGTCACTGGTGAGTTGCAGCACCATCGAGCCATCGCTGCGGCGCTGCAGTTGCACGCGCAGGCTGTTCAGCGCGGGAGACACTTCCATCCCCTGGGCGCGGAACACCTGAGGGGACGCGGGGGCTGCCCGCAGCGAATCCGCTTCGGCGGCAGTGATCTGGGGCAGCTCGATCTCAGCGCGCAGGGGCTCGCCAAGGGCGGACTGCACGGTAAGGCGGCCCAGGGCGAGAGCATTCGCATCGGTGGCATACAGGCCGGCCGACATGACGGCCGCGGCGGCCAGGATTGAGAGTTTCCAACGATGCATGTGTGCCATCAACAAAAGAGGATTGTGCAGTCTGGCAAGGTGCCAGATTCAGGCAGTTTTGGTTCCGCGTGTAAGCGTGAAAATGTGTAAAAAGCACAATAGCATCAATGTTTTGCACTGACAAGCTGAGCCAAGGCGCAACCTTTGGGCGCCTTTCAGAAGGGCAATGTGCACCGCAGCAATGTTGTCAAAGGACAACGAGCAGTAACAAAACGTTGGTGCTTAAACGCGCTGACACCGGCTCGGTGTCAGCGCCGGCCGCGTCATTCGGCCAGCAGGATGCGCAACATGCGGCGCAGCGGTTCGGCGGCACCCCACAGCAGTTGGTCGCCGATGGTGAACGCGCCGATGTATTCCGGACCCATCGCCATCTGGCGGATGCGGCCCACGGGAATCGTCATGGTGCCGGTCACGGCCACGGGGGTCAGGTCCTTCAAGGTGGCTTCGCGCGTGTTGGGCACGACCTTCACCCACTCGTTGTCGGCGGCGATCATGGCCTCGATGTCGGCCACGGGCACGTGCTTCTTCAGCTTGAAGGTCAGGGCCTGGCTGTGGCAGCGCATCGCGCCCACCCGCACACAAAAACCGTCCACAGGCACCGCGGGCGTGTCGAAGCCTTCGCCCTGGCCCATGATCTTGTTCGTCTCGGCCATGCCCTTCCACTCTTCCTTGGACATGCCGTTGCCCAGGTCCTTGTCGATCCAGGGGATCAGGCTGCCGCCCAGGGGCACGCCAAAGTTGGCGGTTTCCGCGTCCGACAGGCTGCGCTGCTTGGCGATGACCTTGCGGTCGATTTCCAGGATGGCGCTCTTGGGATCGTCCAGGAGCGAGCGCACTTCCGCGTTCAGCGTGCCGTATTGCGTCAGCAGTTCGCGCATGTGCTGGGCGCCGCCGCCGCTGGCTGCCTGGTAGGTCTGCGTGCTCATCCACTCGACCAGGCCGGCCTTGTACAGCGCACCCACGCCCATCAGCATGCAACTCACGGTGCAGTTGCCGCCGATCCAGTTCTTGCCGCCTTTGGCCAGGGCATCCTGAATCACGGGCAGGTTGACCGGGTCCAGCACGATGACCGCGTCTTCCTTCATGCGCAGCGTGGAAGCGGCGTCGATCCAGTGGCCGTTCCAGCCGGCGTCGCGCAGCTTGGGAAACACTTCGGTGGTGTAGTCGCCGCCCTGGGCGGTCAGGATGATGTCGCAGCGCTTGAGGGCGTTGATGTCGAAGGCGTCCTGGAGCGTGGTTTCGTTCTTGGCCTGCGCCGGGGCCTTGCCGCCTGCGTTCGACGTGGAGAAGAACACGGGCTCGATGAGACCGAAATCGCCTTCGGCCTGCATGCGGTCCATCAATACGGAGCCGACCATGCCGCGCCAGCCGACCAAACCTACCAACTTGCTCATTTCAACGCCCCTATTCAGTTTACGAAACAGTACCCGACCGGGACTTTTCGCCTGGCTCGTCTGGCCAGGAAGGGCGCACGACGAACCAGGCTGGATCAGCCCTTAATGGTCGTGGTTTTGGTGGTGGTTGCGCGCGCGGCCCCACCGGCCAGGGCGGCGGGTGCAGTGTTCAGCAGGGTGAACGGGCGGGCGGCAAACATAGGCGGCGATTGTAGCGGAAGGCCTTTTGCCGACGGTGCTGTTTTTTTGAGGGGCGGCGGGAGGTGTTGTTTAACATCCGGCCTTTTTTCCACGTCAAAGGTCCCTCACCGCATGCGCATCGTCGCCACCGCCTTTCTTGCCCTGGCCGCTCTGTTGGGCGGCTGCAATGCCTCACAGGACAGCCCGTCATCGATCGCGCCGCAGGAGACGCAGAGGGTTCGCGATGCCGTCGATGAACTGGCCCGCCAGGATTTTCCGGCCATCGAGGCCCGGCTGGCGCCCCGGTTGCGCACCGCCGATCTGCGGCAGAACCTGGGCCGGATGGCGGCATTGATCCCCCCGGGACCGCCCCAATCCGCCGAGGCGGTGGGCGTTCAGGTTCTGAAGACCGATTCCGCCACCTTCCACCACCTCACGCTCGAGTACGAATACCCGCAGTCCTGGCTGGTCGTCTCTGCCATGCTGGAGCAGCGCGACGGCGCGGTCGTCTTCAATGCACTGCAGGTGACGCCGGCGTCGCAGTCCCTGGCCGCCACCCACCGCTTTTCACTGGAAGGCAAAACGCCGGGCCATTACCTGTTCCTCGCACTCGCGATCGGCATTCCGCTCGGGATCGTCTATACGCTGTGGGTCTGCGTCCGCACGCCGATCCCGATGCGCAAGTGGCTGTGGTGTGCCGTGATCGCGGTGGGTGTGGTGCAGTGCCATCTGGACTGGACCACGGGCGCATGGTCCGCGCAGTGGTTGAGCCTGCAGCTGCTGGGGGCGGGCTTTGTGAAGGCGGGGCCCCAGGCTCCGCTCATCCTCACCATCTCCGCGCCGGTGGGGGCGCTGGCCTTCTGGGTGCGTCGCAGGTCCTTCGTTCGCGCGGCATCGGCCGCGCCGCAGGCCGCAACCGACGCGCGCTGATACCAGCGATCGCCAACGCATGGACCGATAAAAAAAAGGGTGGCCGGCGGGCCACCCTTTTGGGCAGGAACGGCCCGCTTCAGCGCGTGCCGGGCTGCAACGGTCAGCCCAGGGCCTTCACCACGGCGTCGCCCATCTGCGCCGTGCCCACCTTCGTGGTGCCTTCGCTCCAGATGTCCGGCGTGCGCAGGCCTTGGGCCAGCACCTTCTGCACGGCCGCTTCGATGCGCTGGGCGGCTGCTTCCTGGTTCAGGCTGAAGCGCAGCATCATCGCGGCGCTCAGGATGGTCGCCAGCGGATTGGCCACGCCCTTGCCGGCGATGTCGGGCGCGCTGCCATGGCTGGGCTCGTACAGGCCCTGGTTCTTGCTGTTGAGGCTGGCCGAGGGCAGCATGCCGATGGAGCCGGTGAGCATGGAAGCCTCGTCCGACAGGATGTCGCCGAACATGTTGCCGGTGACCACCACGTCGAAGGCCTTGGGGGCCTTCACCAACTGCATGGCCGCGTTGTCCACGTACATGTGCTGCAGTTCCACGTCGGGGTACTGCTGACCCACTTCGGTGACCACGTCCTTCCAGAACTGGAAGGTTTCCAGCACGTTGGCCTTGTCCACGCTGGTGACCTTCTTGCTGCGCTTGCGCGCGGCCTGGAACGCCACGTGGGCGATGCGCTCGATCTCCGGCTTGGAGTAGCGCATGGTGTCGAAGGCCTCTTCGGCGCCGGGGAAGTGGCCGTCCACGGCCGTGCGCCGGCCGCGCGGCTGGCCGAAGTAGATGTCGCCCGTCAGCTCGCGGATGATGAGGATGTCGAGGCCCGAGATCAGCTCGGGCTTGAGGCTCGAAGCGCCCACCAGCTGCTCGTAGCAGATGGCCGGGCGGAAATTGGCGAACAGTCCCAGGTGCTTGCGCAGGCCCAGAATGGCCTGTTCGGGGCGCAGGGGGCGGTCGAGCTTGTCGTACTTCCAGTCACCCACGGCGCCGAACAGCACGGCGTCGGCGTCCTGCGCCAGCTTCAGCGTGGCTTCGGGCAGCGGGTGGCCGTGGGCCTCGTACGCGGCGCCGCCGACCAGGGCGGACTCCATCTCGAACGGAAGGCCCAGCACGTCCAGCACCTTGACGGCCTCTGCCATGATTTCCGTGCCGATGCCGTCGCCCGGCAAAACTGCGATTTTCATGTCTTTGCTTCTCTTTTGATAGCGATATGCCCTAGTGCTTATTGCGCTGCGGGCCGATTGGATACTTGATGTTTGGCTGCCGGCAGGCAGATCAGCCCGCCATGGTGTGGGCCAGCCAGGGCTTGGTGGCCAGGCGCTGGGCCTCGAACACCTTGATCTTGTCAGACTGCCGCAGGGTCAGGCCGATGTCGTCGAACCCGTTGAGCAGGCAGTACTTGCGAAAGGCGTTCACCTCGAACGGAATCTCTTCGCCCACGACCTCGTCGCGGTTCTGGCGCACGATCACCTGGCGCTCCAGATCGATGGTGAGCTGGTAGCCGGGAAAGGCGTGCACCTCATCGAACAGCTGCGCCACGGTGGCCTCGGGCAGCACGATGGGCAGCAGGCCGTTCTTGAAGCAGTTGTTGAAGAAGATGTCCGCGAAGCTCGGCGCGATCACGGCGCGAAAGCCGTATTGGTCCAGCGCCCAGGGCGCGTGCTCTCGGCTCGATCCGCAGCCGAAATTCTTGCGCGCCAGCAGGATGGACGCGCCGGCGTAGCGGGGCTGGTTGAGCACGAAGTCCGGGTTGGGCTTGCGGCTCGCCGGGTCCTGGCCCGGTTCGCCGTGGTCCAGGTAGCGCCACTCGTCGAACAGGTTCACGCCGAAGCCGGTCTTCTTGATCGACTTGAGGAACTGCTTCGGAATGATGGCGTCGGTATCGACGTTCTCGCGGTCCATGGGGGCCACGAGGCCTTGGTGGAGGGTGAATTTCTGCATGGTATGTGTCCGTGAAAGGGCTCGAAGGCAGCGGTGCGTTACTGCCCGTTGCTCCAGGTGCCGCCCTTGATGGCGGCGGTGGATGTTTCGCAGGCCTTGCGTTTTTCCTGCACGGCCTCGGGCGACAGGTTGTAGTAGTAGGCGTCCAGCGGCTGGCCCATCAGCCCCTTGCACGCGCCACTGGCGGGCCGGGGGCACTGGGCGAGGAAGGTCACCTTGCCTGCCTTGCCCCCGAGCTGGGCCGAGGTCTGCGCCAGGCCGTTGCAGCTCGCCTTGAGCTGCTCGGCCGGAATGCCGGCGGTGAACTCCATGCAGTCCTTCACCGCCACGGTTTTGCCGGCGACGGGCACGTTGCCTTCGATCACGCAGGCGCGGTCGGCCGCCAGGGCCGTGGCACAACCGCCCAGGAGCCAGGCAGCGAAGAGGGGCCATACGGCTTTCATGCGGCGGTCCTTTCTGGAGGTCTGGGGCGTGGCGCGGCCGGTCATTTGGCGGCCCGTTCGATGGCGCTGCCCGCGCGTTGCACGTCCTGGCCCATGCCCTTGACGGTGTTGCAGCCGGCCAGCAGGCAAGCCAGGGCCAGGGTGAGAAGGGTGGCGGTCTTGTTCACGGCAAGTGTCCTTGGGGTGAATGGAATGCAGCCGGGGCGCTCAGGCGAACTGGCGCACGTCCACGAAGTGGCCGTGCACGGCGGCCGCGGCGGCCATGGCCGGCGAGACCAGGTGGGTGCGTCCGCCCGCGCCCTGGCGGCCTTCGAAGTTGCGGTTGCTGGTGGAGGCGCAGCGCTCGCCGGGCTCCAGGCGGTCGGCGTTCATGGCCAGGCACATCGAGCAGCCGGGCTCGCGCCATTCGAAGCCCGCGGCCTTGAAGATCTCGTGCAGGCCTTCGCGCTCGGCCTGCTCCTTCACCAGGCCGGAGCCGGGCACCACCATGGCCAGCTTGATGTTCTTGGCGACCTTCTGGCCCAGCTTCTTGACCACCGCGGCGGCTTCGCGCATGTCCTCGATGCGGCTGTTGGTGCACGAGCCGATGAACACCTTGTCCACGAAGATGTCGTTCAGCGCCTTGCCGGGCTCCAGGTTCATGTAGGTGAGCGCGCGCTCCATGGCGCCGCGCTTGTTGGCGTCCTTTTCCTTGTCGGGATCGGGCACGCGGGCATCCACGCCCAGCACCATCTCGGGCGAGGTGCCCCAGGTGATCTGCGGCACGATGTCCGCGGCGTTCAGCGTGACCACCGTGTCGAAGTGCGCGTCGGCATCCGACTGCAGCGTCTTCCAGTAGGCGACCGCCTGGTCCCATTCCACGCCCGAGGGCGACAGCGGCCGGCCCTTCACGTAGTCGATGGTCTTGTCGTCCACCGCCACCAGGCCGGCGCGCGCGCCCGCCTCGATGGCCATGTTGCAGACCGTCATGCGGCCTTCGATGCTGAGGGCGCGGATCGCCGGGCCGCCGAACTCGATGGTGTAGCCGGTGCCGCCCGCCGTGCCGATCTTGCCGATGATGGCCAACACGATGTCCTTGGCCGTCACGCCGGGCGCGACCTGGCCGTCCACGCGGATGAGCATGTTCTTGGCCTTCTTGGCCAGCAGGGTCTGCGTGGCCATGACGTGCTCGACCTCGCTGGTGCCGATGCCGTGCGCCAGCGCGCCGAAGGCGCCGTGCGTGCTGGTGTGGCTGTCGCCGCACACCACCGTCATGCCGGGCAGCGTGGCGCCGTTCTCGGGGCCGATCACGTGGACGATGCCCTGGCGCTTGCTCATGAACGGGAAGAACGCTGCCGCGCCGACCTCGGCGATGTTCTTGTCGAGCGTGGTGATCTGCTCCTTGCTGATCGGGTCGGTGATGCCGTCGTAGCCCCGCTCCCAGCCGGTGGTGGGCGTGTTGTGGTCCGCCGTGGCGACGATGGAGCTGACGCGCCAGACCTTGCGGCCGGCCTGGCGCAGGCCCTCGAACGCCTGCGGGCTGGTCACTTCGTGCACCAGGTGGCGGTCGATGTAGAGGATGGCGGTGCCGTCCTCCTCGGTGTGGACGACGTGCTCGTCCCAGATCTTGTCGTACAGGGTGCGTCCCATGGCGGTCTCTTTGGTGGGTTTCAGGTGGGGTGGATGATTTTAGGAAGGCTCGGGCGGGGCAGGTGGCACCAAGTGTTCGACCAGCAGCCGGGCCGTGACCGGCAGGGTGTCGAAGTCGCGGGCCACCAGGCGCAGTTCGCGCTGGCCCCAGGGCTCGTCGAGCGCGACGGACTGCAGCCGGCCCACGCCGCGTATCAGCGCGAAGGCCCGGTCCGGCAGCAGGCCCACGCCCAGGCCGTTGTCGATCATGCGGCACATGGCGTCCAGCCCGGTGACCTGGATGCGCTGGCGCAGCGGGCGCCCGGCCTGCGCGGCCGCCTGTTGCATGGCCAGGCTGATGCTGCTGTTGGCCTGCAGGCCGACGATGTCGCAGTCGAGGATTGCTTCAAATTTGATAGCAGCATGCCGGGACAATGCATGCCCCTGAGGCACGACGAGCACCAAGCGGTCGCTGCGGTAGGGGCGGCTTTGCAGGCCCTCGGGTTCGGCGGCGGCGCCGGTGTGGCACAGCCCCAGGTCGGCCGCGCCCTCGCGCACGGCTTGCAGCACGTCGGGGCTCAGGTGTTCCTGCAGGTCGATTTTGACCTGGCTGTGCGCGCGGGCGAAGGCCCCCAGGTCCTCGGGCAGGAACTGCACGATGGCCGAGATGTTGGCGTGCATGCGCACATGGCCGCGCACTCCGTCGGCGTACTCGCTCAGTTCGCCTTGCATGCGCTCCAGGCCGAACAGCACGGTGCGGGCGTGGTGCAGCAGGCTTTCGCCAGCGGGCGTGAGGGTGACGCCGCGGCTGTGCCGGTAGAGCAGGGCGGTGTCCACCGCGGTTTCCAGGTCGGACAGGCGCTTGCTGACGGCGGAGGCGGCGATGAACTCCCGCTCCGCCGCGCGGCCGATGCTTCCCAGCTCGCAGACGGCCACGAAGAGCTGCAGCGAGGTGAGGTCGATTCGGCGCGCAAAACTGCGCTCGGAGCTTTTCATCGTGGTTGGAGAATTCTCTGAATCAGAGAGTTGCCGTATTTTCTCCCATGAAAATGCCGCGAGCCATCGTGGTATGCGATGGCTTTGCTGCCCATTCACGCAAAAAAACGGCGCCCGAAGGCGCCGTTGGCGGTCAAGGCCTGGCTGCGATCAGCTGAACAGGTTCTTCAGCCGGTCGGTCCAGCTTTCGCCGCTGGGCGAGTGCTTGGCGCCGCCTTTCTTGAGCGACTCCTCCAGTTCGCGCAGCAGCTTGCGCTGGTGCTCGGTCAGCTTGACCGGCGTTTCGACCGCGATGTGGCAGTACAGGTCGCCGGGGTAGCTGGCCCGCACGCCCTTGATGCCCTTGCCGCGCAGGCGGAACTGCTTGCCGGCCTGGGTGCCTTCGGGAATGTCGATGGCCGCCTTGCCCTGCAGCGTGGGCACTTCGATCTCGCCGCCCAGCGCGGCCGTGATGAAGCTCACGGGCACCTGGCAATGCAGGTCGTCGCCGTCGCGCTCGAAGATGTCGTGCTTCTTCAGGCGGATCTCGATGTACAGGTCCCCCGGCGGGCCGCCGTTGGTGCCCGGCTCGCCGTTGCCGGTGCTGCGGATGCGCATGCCGTCGTCGATGCCGGCGGGGATCTTCACTTCCAGCGTCTTTTGCTTCTTGACCTTGCCCTGGCCGTGGCAGGTGGTGCAGGGCTCGGGAATGATCTTGCCCGTGCCGCGGCAGTGCGGGCAGGTCTGCTGCACGCTGAAGAAGCCCTGGCGCATCTGCACCGTGCCGGCACCGGCACAGGTGGTGCAGGTCTTGGCGCTGGTGCCCGGCTTGGCGCCGCTGCCGTGGCAGGTCTCGCACGACTCCCAGGAGGGAATGCGGATCTGCGCGTCCTTGCCCTTGGCCGCCTCCTCGAGGGTGACCTCCATCGCGTAGCTCAGGTCGTTGCCGCGATAGACCTGGCGCCCGCCCTGGCCGCGCCCGCGCGCCCCGCCCTGGCCGAACATGTCGCCGAAGATGTCGCCGAAGGCCTCGGCAAAGCCACCGAAGCCTTCCGCACCCGCGCCGCCGGGGCCGCGCATGTTCGGGTCCACGCCCGCGTGGCCGTACTGGTCGTAGGCGGCCCGCTTCTGCGGATCGGAGAGCATTTCATAAGCCTCTTTGGCTTCCTTGAACCGCTCTTCGGCAGGCTTGGCCGCGTCACCCTGGTTGCGGTCAGGGTGGTGCTTCATCGCGAGCTTGCGATAAGCCTTCTTGATCTCTTCGTCCGAGGCGTTCTTTGGAACGCCCAGAACTTCGTAAAAGTCTCTCTTGGACATGGTCTTTCCGAGCTCGGTTGGAACAGGAACGCCGCGCTGACCCCTGTGCAGGGCCCGGCGCGGCGGCTAGTCGGGCACGCGAGCGCGCTCAGCCTTTCTTCACTTCCTTCACTTCAGCGTCCACTACGTTGTCGTCGTGCGGCGCTGCGCCGGCGGAGGACGAGGCACCGCCCTGGGGCGCTGCACCTTCCGTGCCACCTGCTGCCGCAGCCTGGGCGGCCTGCGCTTCGGCGTACATCTTCTCGCCCAGCTTCTGGCTGGCGGTCATCAGCGCGGTCGTCTTGTCGTCGATGGCGGCCTTGTCTTCGCCCTTGAGCGCGTCTTCCAGGGCCTTCACGGCGGACTCGATCTGCTCCTTCTCGGCCGCATCGAGCTTGTCGCCGTGCTCGGCGAGGCTCTTGGTCACGCTGTGCACGGCGGCTTCGCCCTGGTTGCGCGCCTGGACCAGTTCCAGCTTCTTCTTGTCGTCGGCCGCGTTCAGTTCGGCGTCTTTCACCATCTTCTGGATCTCTTCCTCGGACAGGCCCGAGTTCGCCTTGATGGTGATCTTGTTTTCCTTGCCGGTGCCCTTGTCCTTGGCGCCCACGTGCAGGATGCCGTTGGCATCGATGTCGAAGCTCACCTCGATCTGCGGCACGCCGCGGCCTGCCGGCGGAATGCCTTCCAGGTTGAACTCGCCCAGCAGCTTGTTGGCGCTGGCCAGTTCGCGTTCGCCCTGGAACACCTTGATCGTCACGGCCGGCTGGTTGTCGTCGGCGGTCGAGAAGGTCTGCGCGAACTTCGTCGGGATCGTGGTGTTCTTGCTGATCATCTTGGTCATCACGCCGCCCAGCGTCTCGATGCCCAGCGACAGCGGCGTCACGTCCAGCAGCAGCACGTCCTTGCGGTCGCCCGACAGCACCTGGCCCTGGATGGCGGCGCCCACGGCCACGGCTTCGTCCGGGTTCACGTCCTTGCGCGGGTCCTTGCCGAAGAACTCCTTGACCTTGTCCTGCACCTTGGGCATGCGGGTCATGCCGCCGACCAGGATCACGTCATGGATGTCCGACACGCTGATGCCGGCGTCCTTGATGGCCGTGCGGCAGGGGGCGATCGTGCGCTCGATCAGCTCTTCCACCAGCGCTTCGAGCTTGGCGCGCGTGAGCTTGATGTTCAGGTGCTTCGGGCCCGAGGCGTCCGCCGTGATGTAGGGCAGGTTGATGTCGGTCTGCGCGCTGTTGGACAGCTCGATCTTGGCCTTCTCGGCCGCTTCCTTCAGGCGCTGCAGGGCCAGCACGTCCTTGGACAGATCGACGCCCTGGTCCTTCTTGAACTCGGAAATGATGTAGTCGATGATGCGCTGGTCGAAGTCTTCGCCGCCCAGGAACGTGTCGCCGTTGGTGGACAGCACTTCGAACTGCTTTTCGCCGTCGACGTCGGCGATCTCGATGATGGACACGTCGAACGTGCCGCCACCCAGGTCATACACGGCGATCTTGCGGTCGCCCTTTTCCTGCTTGTCCAGGCCGAAGGCCAGGGCCGCGGCCGTGGGCTCGTTGATGATGCGCTTGACGTCCAGGCCCGCGATGCGGCCGGCGTCCTTGGTGGCCTGGCGCTGGGCGTCGTTGAAGTACGCGGGCACCGTGATGACGGCTTCCGTCACCGGCTCGCCCAGGTAGTCCTCGGCGGTCTTCTTCATCTTGCGCAGGATGTCGGCGCTGACCTGCTGGGCCGAGATCTTGTTGCCGCGCACTTCGACCCAGGCGTCGCCGTTGTCGGCCGCCGTGATCTTGTAGGGCATCAGGTCGATGTCCTTTTGCACTTCCTTTTCGGTGAACTTGCGGCCGATCAGGCGCTTGATCGCGTACAGCGTGTTCTGCGGGTTGGTGACGGCCTGGCGCTTGGCCGAGGCGCCGACCAGCACTTCGCCGTCTTCCTGGTACGCCACGATGGAGGGCGTGGTGCGCGCGCCTTCCGAGTTCTCAATCACCCGCGTGGTGTTGCCTTCCATGATGGACACGCAGCTGTTGGTGGTGCCCAGGTCGATACCGATGATTTTTCCCATGTTGTTCTCCGAGATTTTGAAAAAGATTTGGATGCCGATAACTTGTGGATAACTTGGCCGGCTTCAAGCCGTCGCCGTCAGTTTTTCTTTGGGTCGGCGGGTGCTTACTTGGGCGCGGACACCGTGACCAAGGCCGGGCGCAGCACGCGCTCGGCGATCACGTAGCCTTTTTGCAACACGGACACCACCGTGTTGGGCTCCTGGTCGGCCGGCACCATGCTGATGGCCTGGTGCTGGTGCGGGTCGAACTTGTCGCCCGCATTGGGGTTGATGGCCAGCACCTTGTTGCGCTCCAGTGCGGAGGTGAGCTGGCGCAGCGTGGCGTCCGAGCCTTCGCGCAACTGTTCGATCGTGGCGTCCTTGATGGCCAGGGCCGCGGCCAGGCTGTCGGCCACGGGGAGCATGCTTTCCGCGAAGCTCTCGATGCCGAACTTGCGGGCCTTGGAGATTTCCTCCTCGGCGCGGCGGCGGGCGTTCTCGGCCTCGGCCTTGGCGCGCAGGAATTGGTCGGCGAGATCGGCGCTCTTGGCCTTCAGCTCGGCCAGTTCGCCCTGCAGGCGGCCCAGTTCATCGGAGGCATGTGCCGCCATCGCGGCTTCGACTTCTTCAGGAGAGGGGGAGGCGTCCCCATGAGAGGCGGTGGCTGGATTGTTTTGATCGGACATGTCGATTTCTTCTGAAAGTGAACGGTACGCGCGGCAAATGGGTGCCACCCGGCGGATTTCAAGCGAAAAGGCGACGTTTGCACGCAGATGCGTCGGGCTGGCGTCGGTCTCGGCCGGCGTGAGTGTACAAGCGACAGGCCTTGAGGCTATAATCGCCGGCTTTGCCTTGCCACACCGCTTCTAGACGCAGCGGGTGGTTTCATCCACAAGGAGTTTGCATGCGTCACTACGAAATCATTTTGTTGATCCATCCGGATCAAAGCGAACAAGTTCCAGCCATGCTGGAGCGCTACAAGGGCATGATCGTCGCCGGCGGCGGCAAGGTGCACCGCGTGGAAGACTGGGGCCGCCGTCAACTGGCGTACCTGATCAACAAGCTCGCCAAGGCCCACTACCTGTGCGTGAACATCGAAGCCGACCAGGCCGTGATGGCGGAACTGGAGCATGCCTTCAAGTTCAACGACGCTGTGCTGCGCCACCTGACGGTTCAAAAGAAGAAGGCCGACACGGGTCCTTCCTCCATGATGAAGACCGTCGAGCGCGAAGAAGCCCGCAAGGCCAGCCAGGCCGAGTTCGCCGCTTCGGGCGAGCGCTGATCCATCGACTGGAGGAGTGGAAAACCACGTTGTCCTCACCGCCTGTATCGCCGAGGCTCAGGCCCTGCGCTACACGCCCGCTGGCCTGCCGGCCCTGGATCTGAAGCTCGAACACGGGTCTCAGCAGCAGGAAGCCGGTGCACAGCGCGAGGTCAAGGCGGTCGTGAAGGCCATTGCCTTCGGCACGCTCGCAGAGCGGCTGGCAAGACAGGCGCTCGGCAGCCTCTGGATCTTCCGGGGGTTTCTGGCGACGTCGCGCAACGGCAAGGGGCTGGTGTTCCACATCCAGGATATTCAACAAGATTAATTTTCAAGAGGTCCGAAAATGGCCACGTTCAAGAAGTTCAACAAAGACAAGCGCCCGAAGCGCAACACCCAGTCGCTGCTGTTCAAGCGCAAGCGCTTTTGCCGCTTCACCGTCGCCGGCGTCGAAGAGATCGACTACAAGGATGTCGACACGCTGCGTGACTTCATCGCCGAAAACGGCAAGATCATCCCCGCACGCCTGACCGGCACGCGCGCCATCTACCAGCGTCAGCTGAACACCGCCATCAAGCGCGCGCGCTTCCTGGCCCTGGTGCCTTACAGCGACCAGCACAAGATCTAAGGAGCAACAGTCATGCAAATCATCCTGCTCGACAAGGTTGTGAACCTCGGCAACCTCGGCGAAATCGTCAAGGTCAAAGACGGCTATGCCCGCAACTTCCTGATTCCTTCGGGCCGCGCACGCCGCGCCACCGAATCCGCCAAGGCTGAATTCGAAGCCAAGCGCGCCGAACTCGAAAAGGCCGCTGCCGCGAAGCTGGCCGAGTCCCAGGCCCAAGGCGAAAAGCTCGGTGGCACGACCATCAAGCTGACGCAAAAGGCCGGCGTGGACGGCCGCCTGTTCGGTTCCGTGACCAACCACGACATCGCTGAAGAGCTGAACAAGCAAGGCTACAAGGTCGTGAAGTCGCAGATCCGCCTGCCCAACGGCCCGATCAAGGTCGTCGGCGACAACACGGTGAGCGTGGCCCTGCACACCGATGTGGTGGTGGACGTGACCGTGTCGGTCTACGGCGAAACCGCCTAACGAAAAAGCGCTGCCTCTGGCATCGACCGCGAAGCCGCCCTCGGGCGGCTTTCGCGTTTCTGGCCTGCTGTTCCATGCACCGGTCACCCACCGCCTGTGAACAGCTTGTCCACAGACTTGTCATCCCAGTCTTCCATCTGCCTGACGGTAATCCACCGCGCCCGCCGCGAGAGGACCTTTTGCCATGACCCTCGAGTCCCTTTCCATCGACGAGGATTTCGCTCCGGCACCGGACCGCGAAGTCGCCCAGTTGCGCGTGCCGCCGCATTCCCTGGAGGCCGAGTCCAGCGTGCTGGGCGGCCTGCTGCTCGACAACATGGCCTGGGACCGGGTGGGCGACCTGCTGGTGGACGGCGATTTCTACCGGCATGAGCACCAGCTCATCTATTCGGCCATCGGCGCCATGGTGAACGCCAGCAAACCCGCCGACGTGATCACGGTGTACGAGCGGCTGCAGGGGCTGGGCAAGGCGGAGGAGATCGGCGGGCTGGCCTACCTCAACAGCCTGGCGCAGTACGTGCCGAGCGCGAGCAACATCCGGCGTTATGCCGAGATCGTGCGGGAGCGTTCGATCCTGCGCAAGCTGGTCACGGCCAGCGACGAGATCGCCACCAACGCCTTCAACCCCAAGGGCAAGCCGGTCGAGCGCATCCTGGACGAGGCCGAGCAGAAGATCTTCGCCATCGGCGAAGAAGGCTCGCGCATGAAGCAGGGTTTCCAGTCGCTGGACACGCTGGTGGTGGACCTGCTGGACCGCGTCCAGGAAATGGCGGACAACCCCGTGGACGTCACGGGCGTGCCCACGGGTTTCGCCGACCTGGACCGCATGACATCGGGCCTGCAGGCGGGCGACATGGTGGTGCTGGCGGCGCGGCCGTCCATGGGCAAGACCTCGTTCGCCGTGAACATCGCCGAACACGTGGCGCTCAACGAAGGCCTGCCCGTGGCCATCTTCTCGATGGAAATGGGCGCGGCGCAACTGGCGGTGCGGATCGTGGGCTCCATCGGCCGCGTGAACCAGGGCAACCTGCGCACCGGCAAGCTGACCGACGAAGAATGGCCGCGGCTGACCGAGGCCATCGAGCGCCTGCGCACGGTGTCGCTGCACATCGACGAGACGCCGGGCCTCACGCCCAGCGAGCTGCGCGCCAACGCGCGCCGGCTGGCGCGCCAGTGCGGCAAGCTGGGGCTGATCGTGGTCGACTACCTGCAGCTCATGAGCGGCTCGGGTTCGTCCAGCTCGGACAACCGCGCCACCGAACTGGGCGAGATCTCCCGGGGCCTCAAGATGCTGGCCAAGGAACTGCAGTGCCCGGTGATCGCGCTGTCGCAGCTCAACCGCTCGGTGGAGCAGCGCACCGACAAGCGGCCGATGATGTCCGACCTGCGCGAATCCGGCGCCATCGAGCAGGATGCCGACATCATCATGTTCATCTACCGCGACGACTACTACAACAAGGACAGCAAGGAGCCGAACGTGGCCGAGGTCATCATCGGCAAGCAACGGAACGGCCCCACCGGCACGGTGAAGCTGTTCTTCCAGAAGAACCAGACGCGCTTCGAAAACCTCGCCATGGGCTCCGGCGACGATTTCTAGGCGCCTGGGGTCAAAAAGGCCTCCAGCACATATCTTTCTAGGGCATATTGCTATCAATTAAATAGCAAACGTCCGGAATGCGGTGCAGGCCCGGTCAGCTGCCGCCCAGCGCCCAGGCCAGCAGCCCCACGGTGGCGACGCCGGTCAGTGCCACGGCGATCGTCAGGCGCTGGCTGCGCACCCGCAGCGCATCCACCGCGCGCACGAGCTGGGCGTTCTGCTCGGCGAGCGAGCCGATCAGCACGGCCGACGCCTGCTGCTCGGCCTCCAGCGCCTGAACCCGCTGGCGCAGTGCGGCCAGGCCGTCCTCCGTGCCATTGGGCAGGGGCGCGGCGGCGGTGGCTGCCGGCCCTTTCTGCGTCTGGCCCAGCAGCCGCCGGGCGGCCTGCAGGATCTGAGGCGTCGCCTCGATCACGTCGCCCCAGGGCACCAGTTTCAGCGCGGTCATCCATCCCACGGCCATTACCGGGTGCTCCCGCTCACAGCACTTCGCTGGCGAAGTCCGCCAGGCGTGAGCGCTCGCCGCGCGCCAGGGTGATGTGGCCGCTGTGCGGCCAGCCCTTGAAGCGGTCCACCGCGTAGGTCAGGCCGGAGGAGCCTTCGGTCAGGTACGGCGTGTCGATCTGCGCCAGGTTGCCCATGCAGATGATCTTGGTGCCCGGGCCCGCCCGCGTGATGAGCGTTTTCATCTGCTTGGGCGTGAGGTTCTGCGCCTCGTCGATGATCACGTACTTGTTGAGGAACGTGCGCCCGCGCATGAAGTTCATGCTCTTGATCTTGATGCGGCTGCGGATCAGCTCGTTGGTGGCCGCGCGGCCCCATTCGCCCGCGTTGCCGCCGTCGCCCTTGGCCAGGAATTCGAGGTTGTCGTCCAGCGCGCCCATCCATGGGCCCATCTTTTCCTCTTCGGTGCCGGGCAGGAAGCCGATGTCCTCGCCCACGCTCACCGTGGCGCGGGTCATGATGATCTCGGTGTAGCGGCGCTCGTCCAGCACCTGCGTGAGGCCCGCGGCCAACGCCATCAGCGTCTTGCCGGTGCCGGCCGTGCCGGTGAGGGTGACGAAGTCCACCTCGGGGTCCATGAGCAGGTTCATGGCGAAGTTCTGCTCGCGGTTGCGGGTGTTCACGCCCCAGATGGCGTTCTTGGCCGAGCCGTAGTCCTTGAGCGTCTGCAGCACCGCCGTGCGGTCGCGGATCTCGGTCACGCGGGCGAACAGGCTGGGCTCGCCGGGCGCCTCGAAGTACACGAACTGGTTGATCATCAGCTGCGGCACGATCGGTCCGCCGATGCGGTAGTACGTGTGCACGCCGCTCTGCCAGCTTTCCACGTTCTTGCCGGTCTTGATCCAGAAGTCGGCCGGCAGCGCGAGCACGCCGGAGTACAGCAGGTCGCCATCCTCGAGCGTCTTGTCGTTCTGGTAGTCCTCGGCGTTCAGGCCGAGCGCGCGCGCCTTGACGCGCATGTTGATGTCCTTGGACACCAGCACGACTTCGCGCGGAGCATGCAGCTTGCGCAGCGCCTCGACGACGCCCAGGATCTGGTTGTCAGCCTTGCCCTGGGGCAGGCTGGTGGGCAGGCTGTAGTCGAGCGGCGCCGTCTGGAAATACAGGCAGCCGCCGGCCGCGCGCTGGCCGGTGGAGTCGAGCTTGAGCCCGCGCGCGATGTCGGCGCCCTGCGCGGCGGCCAGGGCGTCGAGCGTGCGGCTGGCCTGGCGTCCGTTGCGGGCGACCTCGGTCATGCCTTTCTTGTGGCCGTCGAGTTCCTCGAGCACGATCATCGGCAGGAAAATGTCGTGTTCCTCGAATCGGAAGAGGCTGGTCGGGTCGTGCAGCAGCACGTTGGTGTCCAGCACGAACATCTTCTTGGGGCCGTTGCTGCGCACCTTGCGGCTGCGCGCGCTGGATGCCGCAGCGGGGGCTGGTGCGGGCTCGGGCGCGGCGGTGCGTGCCTGCACCGGCTCGGCCAGGGCGGACTCACGGG
>NZ_BAAJYT010000074.1:0-17434 GCF_057541515.1 Acidovorax sp. KNOB132 | reverse complement strand
CGCACCGGCCACCCCCGCCGCGCGGCCCGCGCCGCGCAACGTGCCGCCGCCCGGCCTGCCTTTCGACGACAAGATCTACACGCTGGGCTACGAGGTCTTTCTCGAAAACCGCAAGCTGGACGACGCCTGGGCGCTGGCCAACGCCGCCGTGCAGCAGCAGCCGCAGGACCTGGCGTGGCGCGAGCGGCTGGCCCAGGTGTCCGAATGGACGCAGCGCCCCGCCCCGGCGCTGGAAAACTGGCTCTTCATCGCCCGGCAGACGCAGAAGGAAGCCGCCTGGCAGGCCGTGCTGCGCCTGGCACCCGGACAGTTCGACGACGGTGCGCTGGTGCAGGCGCTGCGCCACCAATTACGCGGCCGCCCCGACGATTTCACGCTGGTCCGCGCACTGGTGGACGCCTATGAGCGCATCGGCGAGCCCCAGCCGGCCATCGACTACCTGAAAGACCACGCCAAGAGCCCGCAGGCGGTGGAACTGCTCGCCAATCTGGCCGAGCGCGCCGGGCAACCTACGCTGGCGCTCGACAACTGGCGCAGGCTGCTGAGCGACAAGGCCCAGGTCACCCCGACCCGCGCAATGCGCGCGGCGGTGCTCGCCCTCACGCATGGCCGACCCGACGAAGGCCTGAAGTGGCTGGAGACGGCCCAGCAGCAGCAATTGCCCGCCCAGGACATGGAGACCGACTTCTGGCGGCTCACGGGCCAGCTTGCCGAAAGCCGGGAACGCAACGATCTGGCCGTGATGGCCTACCGGCATCTGGTGGAAACGAAGGGCACCGATGCAGCGGATTTCGACGCTCTGGTAAGGCTGCTCATTAACGATCAGCCGCTGGAAGCAGCGCGGGTCGCGGTGCTGGCTTGGCAGCGATTTGACCAGCCACGTTATCTGATCCAGGCCCTGGCGCTTTATTCGGGCCGCAACCGATGGGAGGCTTTCTCCCCTCTGCTCAGTCAGCTAGACCCCAGCCCTGCTGCGACCAAACGATCACTCACCCGTTTGTGGCAGAACCCTGATTTTCTGAGGCTCGCGGGCACCTATTACCAAAACACGGGCAACCTGCCCGAGGCGCGCCGACATTTCGAAGCTGGCCTGCGATTGACTCCAGACTCCTCTGCAATGCGCCAAGCGCTAATGTGGCTGTTCATCGACAGCAACGACGCTGTCTCGCTGCGCACGCTGCTGGCCACGCAGGAACGCAGTTGGGCGCGCGACAGCGACGTGCACGATTCGCTGGCGGCGGCCTACCAGGCCCTGTCGCTGCCGCAGGTGGCGCTGGACCGCTATCTCACACCGCATCTGAAAGAGCACCAGGACGACTTCCTGTGGCTCATGAACTATGCCGACGCGCTGGACCAGAACCAGCAGTCAGACCGTTCGTGGCGCCTGCGGCGCGAGTTGCTGTCGCGCGAATGGAAGTCGGTGCGCAAGGGCGACGGCGGCGTGCGCCTCACGCCAGCGCAGGCGCGCCAGCGCTGGCTCACCGAAGAGGGCCTGGACCAGACCCGGCGCATCGCCCGTACCCGGCTGTTCCTCACGCAGCGGCCCGGCGACCCCTCGGTCGACGTGCTGCGTGAACTGCTGCGACTGGACCGCGACGCCCAGGGTGGCATGTCCAACGCGGCGGCCGAGACGGCCATCGGCTGGCTGCAGGACGCCGGCGAATACACGGCCGAGCGCGGCTTCCTGTGGCATCAGTACGCCCGCAGCCGCGGCGTACGCAGCAACCGCCCGCTGTGGGCCGAGATCACGGTCGCGCTGGCCGAAGACGACAAGGCCGCCACGGGCCAGCTGCTGCAGGAGTTCGACGAACGCCTGCCCCGCTACGACCGCGTGAACGCGGCGCGCGCCGTGGACGACATCCGCCTCGCGCAGACCGCCGCCTTCGACGCCCAGCAGGACCAGCACGACGACCAGCCCCTGCACCTGCAGCTCACCGAAAGCCTGCTGGCCTTCAGCGACCACGCGGGCACGAAACTGCAGTTCCAGCAACTGGGCGGCATGGACGAGAGCGAGGCCGACGCGGTGTTCCACATCGCCATCAGCCCGCGGCTGGCCATGGACGTGAACTTCATCAGCATCCGCCGGCACGCCACCAATGCCCTCGTGGTGCGCAACCCGCCCGACGAGCGTGCACTGGACGTGCAGGTGCGCTGGCGCCATCCCGACGGCGAGACGATGTTCCGCGCCGGCCGCCGCGAGAGCTTTCTGGCCTACACGCCGCTGCAGGTCGAGCACGAGCAGCGCATCGACAACCGGCTGACCCTGCGCATGGAACTCGGCATGCAGCTGCCCAGCCAGGAAAGCCTGGCGCTGCGCATCGCCGGCATGAAGGACCGCGCCGGCGCCAGCCTGCGCTACCAGGCCACGCGCCAGGACCAGTTCACCATCGGCTATGCCGACGAGCGCTACACGCTGCAGACCGGCGCCTCGCTGGGCAGCGGCCGCCATACGTCGATCAACTACACGCACACCTACCGGCAGGAAACGCCGCTGCTGGAGTTCGGCGCGTTCTGGTCGCACCACGATTTTTCGCGGCGCGACCTGAGCACGCTCGCGCCGCGGGACCTGGAAGTGCGCCGCTACGTGCCCGTGAACGCCGGCCCGCTGGGGCAGGACTTTTTCCTGCCCGAGAGCTTCAGCTTCTATGGCCTGCAGGTGTCCACCAACATGCGCTACGAGCAGGAATACACGCGCGCCCTGCTGCCGTTCGCCACGGCCAGCCGCACCTGGCATAGCGTGCTCGGCCCGGGCTACGAACTGCGCCTGGGCATGGCCGGCAGCGTGCTCGGCGCCGACCACCTGGGCCTGAGCTGGGGCGTGGGCAAGTCGGGCCTGCAGCTGCAGGGCCTCACGCGCAGCCTGCTGTTCACCTACCGTCTCCATTTCTGATGTCGTCTCCAAAGGAATCCACCATGCAACACCACCGCACCCTGCTGCAACGCCTGCAAGTTTTCGCCGCCGGCGGCGCCCTGCTGCTGCTGGCCGCCTGCTCCACCATCGACCGGGGCGAGCCTCCGGCGCTGGAGCGCAATGCCACGTGGGTGGTGCTGCCGTTCGCCAACCACACCGAGACTCCGCTGGCCGGCAACCGCGCCGAAGCCATTGCGCAGGCCCTGCTGCATGCGCGCGGCGTGGGCCGCATCCAGCGCTATCCCACCACCACGCAGCAGGAAGCGCTGTTCGATGCGGGCGACGCCAAGCGCCAGCAGGAAGTGCTGGCCTGGGCACGCGAGCAACAAGCGAAATACGCCCTCACGGGGGCGGTGGACGAATGGCGCTACAAGGTCGGCGTGGACGGCGAGCCCGCCGCGGGCGTGACGCTGCAGATCATCGATGTGGCCTCCGGCGACACGATCTGGAGCGGCACTGGCGGCAAGAGCGGCTGGAGCCGCGAAGCCCTCTCCGGCGTGGCGCAGAAGCTGATCCGCGACCTGCTGGATTCCGGCCTGGCCCGAGCCCGCTGAAGCCATGGCATCAGAGACCCCCTCGTCGGTGGAACAGCGGCGGCGCACCGTCGGCGCGGCCGCGCCCGAGCCGCCGGCCAAGCCGAGCGTGCGGCACCTGCCCACCAACCTGCTGGGCAAGCTGGCCGACACCGACACCCGTCCGGCCATCATGCTGGGCGAGACGCTGCTGCTGCCGATCATTGCGCTCGCGCTGGGCATGCTGCTGGAGCCCTTCGACCCGCTGTGGAGCGAGGCCGCGTTCCCCTGGTCCTGGCTGGCCCCCGTGATCGTGGCCCTGCGCTACGGCCCGCTGGCCGGGCTGGGCGGCGCCTGCGTGCTGCTGGCCGGCTGGCTGGCGCTCAACTTCGGGCACTACGACACCTTTCCGCAGATCTTCTTTCTCGGCGGCCTGATCCTCGTGATGCTGGTGGGCGAGTTCTCCAGCCTCTGGCAGGCGCGCACCCGCCGGGCCGAGAACGTGCAGCTGTATCTGGACCAGCGCCTGGAGCACCTGGTGCGCCAGTACTACCTGCTGCGCCTGTCGCACGACCGCCTGGAGCAGGAGCTGATCGGCCGGCCGATGTCCATGCGCGATGCGCTGTCCACGCTGCAGGCGCTGGGCGGCTCCGAAGAGGATGCAGCCCAGGGCGCGCAGACCCTGCTGCGGCTGCTGGCCCAGTACTGCCAGCTCGAATCCGCGGCGCTGTATGCAGCCACCGAAGACCGCATCGAAGCCCGGGCCGTGGCCCGCATCGGCAGCGGCGCCGAACTGGACGCGCGCGACCCGCTCGTGCAGCAGGCGCTGGAAACCCGCAAGCTCTGCCACGTGAGCCAGATGCTGGCGGACCAGCAGCAGACCCGCTACCTCGCCGCCGCGCCGCTGCTGGATCTAGGGGGCGAGATCTACGGGCTGCTGGTGATCGAGGACATGCCGTTCTTTTCGCTGCAGGCCGAGAACCTGCAGACCATCAACCTGCTGCTGGGCTACTACACCGACGGCCTGGCCATGCAGACGGTGGCCGCGCCGATCCTGAAGGAGCTGCCGGAGTGCCCCGCCGATTTCGCCTTCGAAGCGCAGCGCCTGGCCCACATCCGCGACACGGCCAAGGTGCCCAGCGTGATCGTGGCGCTGGAGTTCCTGCCGCGCGCCATCGAGGCCGGCCTTCCGGGCCAGATCGAGCGGCTGAAACGCGAACTGGACGAAAGCTGGCTCATCACCGGCAAGGAACGCCAGGTACTCGCCATGCTAATGCCGCTGGGCGACAACGCCACCGCCGAGGGCTACATCAACCGCCTGGAGATCTGGTCGGGCCAAAAGAGCGGCAAGCCGCTGGCCGAGGCCGGCGTTTTTCCGCACATCATCGCGCTGAACGGCGAGCCCCTGGCCGTGCTCCAGCGGCTCAACGGAATGGCCCATGCTTAACATCAAGTTCGCCATCTCCGCGCTGCTGCTGGAGATTGGCGCGTGGAGCGGGCCCGCGCTGCTGCAAGGCCACACGGATGCGGCCCTGTCGAGCTACCTGCTGGTGCACGCCCTGGCCTGCGTGATGCTGTCTTTTTTCCTGCTGCCCCTGCTGTCGGGCGAGCAGGCCCGGCCACGGGCACCGGTGCTGGGCCTGATGGCGGTGTTCAGCTATGCCGTGCCCATCGTCGGATTCATCGGGGTGATCGCCGCCGTGGTGGTGCTGCGCATCTACCGCAGCCCTTCGTCGCAGGGCGACTTCGAATCGCTGCGGCTGCCGGAGTTCGATCGCCACCAGCGCATGCAGGGGAGCTTTCGCCAGTCCGGTTTGCGGTCCTTTTTGGGCAACAGCCAAGCCCCGATGCAGACGCGCATGCGCGCCATGGTGGCGCTGCAGCACGTGTCCGGCCGCATCGCCTCGCCATTGCTGCGCACGGTGCTGAGCGATCCGAGCGAGGATTTGCGCCTGCTCGCCTACGGCATGCTGGACACCCTGGAAAAGCGCATCAACCGCACCATCGACAGCGAACTGGATGCGCTGCGCCTGGCCAAGGAAACCGAAGGCGAAGTGCCGGGGCCGCTCACCGTCGAATCGGCCTTCCGGCTGTCCGACCTGTATTGGGAGCTGGTCTATCAGGAGCTGGTGCAGGGCGACCTGCGCGACCACGCCGTGAAGGAATCGCTGCAGTATTGCGACCAGGTGCTGGCGCAGCAGCCGGACCATCCGCAACTGAACCTGCGCCGCGGCCGCCTGCTGCACCTGCTGGGCCGTGTGGACGAGGCCGAAGCCGCCTACGCGCTCGCCCGCAACTTGGGATTGCCCGCCACGCGCGTACTGCCCTACCAGGCCGAACTGTGCTTTGAGCGGCGTGACTTCGCGCAGACGCGCGAACTGGTGCAGCAGCTCAACCAATGGCGCGCGCTGCCCCGGCTGCGCCCTGTCCTCGACTACTGGAGTGCGCCATGACAGGGCCCAAAGCCAGCGAGGCAGACGTCGCCCTGCTACTGGAGGGCACCTTCCCCTATGTGAGCGGGGGCGTGTCGAGCTGGATCAACCAGATCATCCGCGCCTACCCGGAATACCGCTTTGCCATCGTCTTCCTGGGCAGCCGCCGCGAGGACTATTCCGCGTTCAAGTACGAGCTGCCGCCGAACGTCGTGCACTTCGAGGAGCACTACCTCTACGACCACCTGGGCGTGCGCACCCTGCCCGCACGGCGCAAGGGCAGCCGCGCGGCCCTGGACATGGTGCACACCCTGGTCGAGTCGTTCCGCACGGGCGACCGCAGCCCGCAGACGATGGCCGCGTTCCGCGAGATCACCCAGCAGATGCAGCCGGGCGGGCGCCTGCCGCTGGAGGATTTCCTCTATAGCGAGCGGGCCTGGGAAATCATCTGCAAGAGCTACCGCGACCATTGCACCGATCCGTCGTTCGTGGACTACTTCTGGACGGTGCGCATCATGTACCAGCCGCTGTGGACGCTGGCCCGCGTGGCGCAGCAGCTCATTCCGGTGCGCGTGGTGCATTGCGCGTCCACGGGCTACGCCGGCTTTCTCGGCGGGCTGATCGAGCAGGCGCGCGGTGTGCCGCTGATCCTGTCGGAGCACGGCATCTACACCAAGGAACGCAAGATCGACCTCTTCAAGAGCGAGTGGATCCGCGACAACCGCAACATCTTCCAGCGCGACCCGACCGAGCTGTCGTACTTCCGCCAGATGTGGATCCAGTTCTTCGAATGGCTGGGCTACTACTGCTACGCGGCGGCCGACCCGATCATCGCGCTGTACGAGACCAACCGGCTGCGGCAGGTGACCGATGGCGCCGAGGCATCGCGCACCTTCAACATCCCGAACGGCATCAACCTGGGCCGCTTCGCGCCGCTGCGCGACAAGCGTCCAGCCCAGGTGCCGCCAGTGCTGTGCCTCATCGGCCGCGTGGTGCCCATCAAGGACATCAAGACGTTCATCCGCGCCATGCGCCGCGTGGTCAACCAGCTGCCGCAGGCCGAGGGCTGGATCGCCGGCCCGACCGAGGAAGACCCGGCCTACGCGCAGGAATGCACGAACCTCGTGCGCAGTCTGGGGCTGGAGCAGAACATCCGCTTCCTGGGCTTTCAGCGCGTGGAAGACCTCATGCCGCGCATCGGGCTGGTGATCCTGTCGTCGATCAGCGAGGCGCTGCCCCTGGTGATCCTGGAGGGCTACGCCGCGGGCGTGCCCACCGTGTCCACCGACGTGGGCTCGTGCCGCCAGCTCATCGAAGGGCTGGACGATGAAGACAAGGCACTCGGCGCCTCGGGCAAGGTGGTGCCGATCGCCGACCCGCAGCGCCTGGCCGACGCTTCGCTGTCGCTGCTCAACGACCCCGCCGCCTGGGAGAGCGCCAGCCGGGCGGCCATCGCGCGCGTGGAGCGCTACTACACCGACACCATGATGTTCGACCGCTACCGCCGCGTGTATGAGACCGCGTTCCAGAAGACGGAGGGCCCCCGCTGATGGCTGGCATCGGATTCGAACTGCGCCGCATGCTGCGCAAGAACACGCTGGTGAGCCTGGTGCAGGCCTACGCCTATGCGGGCGTCATCGGCTCGGGCCCGTGGGTCTTCTCCATCGTGGGCATCCTGCTCATCGGTATCTTCAGCGCCAGCGTGGTGGTGCCGGGCTTTCTGGTCACGCAGTTCCAGACCTCGGTCACCTACATGGTGGCGGGCAGCCTGATTCTCACGGGGCTGGTGCAGCTGGCTTTCACGCGCTTCGTGTCCGACCGGCTCTTCGAAAAGCGCAAGGACCTCATCCTGCCCAACCTGCACGGGCTGCTGCTGGTGGTGACGCTCGTGGCCGGTGCCCTGGGCACGATCGCGCTGTTCCTGCTGCTGCCCAACCTGGGGCTGGTGTACCGCATGCTGATGCTGGCAGGCTTCACCCTGATGTGCGACGTGTGGGTGCTGACGGTGCTGCTGTCCGGCATGAAGCGGTACAAGGAGATCGTGGTGCTGTTCGGTCTGGCCTACGCGGTGATCGTGATCGGCTCGCTCTTCATGCGCCCCTGGGGCCTGGAGGGGCTGCTGACGGGCTTCGTGCTGGGCAACTACCTGCTGCTGGCCGGCATGTGGATCCTGGTGGTGCAGGAGTTCAACCCCAAGGGCCGGCTGATCGCGTTCGACTTCGCGGAGCGCAAGCTGCTGTATCCGTCGCTCGTGGCCATCGGGTTCCTCTACAACTTCGGGATCTGGATCGACAAGTTCATGTTCTGGTACTTCCCGCCGACGTCCCAGAACATCATCGGCGGGCTGCGCGCATCGCTCATCTACGACCTGCCGGTGTTCCTGGCCTACCTGTCCATCATTCCGGGCATGGCGGTGTTCCTGGTGCGCATCGAGACCGACTTCGTCGAGTACTACGACAAGTTCTACGACGCGGTGCGCAGCGGCGGCTCGCTCGAATACATCGAGGCCATGCGCGACGAAATGGTCTACTCGATCCAGCAAGGGCTGGGCGAGATCGGCAAGATCCAGACGCTGGCCATCCTGGTCACCTTCGTGGCCGGCCCGGCGCTGCTGGACGTGCTGGGCATCTCGCGGCTGTACCTGCCGCTGCTGCACGTGCAGGTGATCGGCGCGGGCCTGCAGGTGGGTCTGATGGCCATCCTGAACGTGTTCTTCTACCTGGACCAGCGCCGCATCGTGCTGCTGCTGTGCGTGCAGTTCGTGCTGCTGAACATCGCGCTCACCGGCTTCACGCTGTATGCCGGCGCGGCCCTGTATGGCTACGGCTTCGCGCTGTCCACGCTGCTCACGCTGTGCACCGGCATGTACCTGCTGTCGCGCCAACTCAACCGGCTGGAGTACGAAACCTTCATGCTGCAGTAGCCCGGCCGGCGTTCGGTGGACAATGGCAAAAAACTGAAATCCATTCAGGCCAAAAAAAGGGGGGTGCCATGCCGAACGCGATCCATCGTGCATTGCCGAGCCGCGCTGCACTGCGGCTGGTGCTGTGGTCGGCTTGCGGATTGCTCGCCGCAGGACTCGCCGGCTGCGGAGGCGGCGGCAGCAGCGAACCTGCACCAGCCTCCGAGCAAAAAAGCCGAAGCCGCCACGGCTGGCGTGCAAGCCGCTTTCGCCGCCCCGCTCGACCAGGACGTGTTCGACACCGGGGCTAGCGTGCCGGTCTCCCTCAGGGTGCAGGCGGGGGTTGCCAGCGCCCTCCCCGACGGCGTGGCCGTCGACTTTTCCGCCACCTCGGGCAGCTTTGCACCACCGGTGGCCGCGCTGCGCGACGGCGAAGCGGGCACCACTTTCACTGCCTCCGGGCTGGGGCGCCAGACCCTGACCGCTTCGGTGGCCTCGAGCGGCGGCGCCGTGACCGCCTCGCGCATCCTTTACGTGCGCCCGGCCGCCGCACCCATGGAAGTGCTGGTCCCCGCGTATTTCTACCCCTCGGCGGGCTCGCCCTGGGACGCCATGACCGCCGGCGCCAGCGCGTACCCCTCCGTTAGCGTCACGGCCATTCTCAACCCCAGCAACGGCGTCTTCACCCGCGCCAACCCCGAGTTCACGGCCGCCGCCACGGCCTTCGTGCAGGCCGGCGGCAAGCTGCTGGGCTACGTGTACACCGGCTACGGATCGCGCTCGATCAGCAAGGTCAAGGGCAACATCGACAAATACCTCAGCCTCTACGGTACCGGGCTGGTGAGCGGCTTTTTCATCGACGAGATGTCGTCCGCACCCGGCCGGATCAGCTACTACCGGCAGCTCTTCGACTACGTCAAGAGCAAAGGCGCCAGCTTGCGCGTGGTCGGCAACCCGGGCACCGTGCCCAACGCCGCCTATGCCGCCGTGGCCGATGCCCTGGTGACCTTCGAGAACCGCAACGCGGCCTTTGCCGACTACGATCCCCGCACCAGCGGTGGCTGGCTCTACCAGATGGCCAACACGCGCCAGAACGCCCTGGTGCACGACGCGGCCGACTGCGCGGCCATGCAGGCCGCCGTGCGCGCTGCGGCCACGGCACGCGCGAACAGCGGCATCCTCTACGTCACCGACGACACGTTCGACCCCGACACGCAGGAAGGCAACCCCTGGGACACCCTGCCGACCTACTGGACCCGCCTGCTGGGCACCGTGGATGCCGTCAACCGGGGCGCCACGCCGCCCACCTGTTGATCCACGGATCCGCACCCGGCACGCCGATTGCCTCCACCTTGTCCGACACCTCACCCTTCCCTTTCCCGCTGCAAAGGATATCCCCATGCCACGCATTCCCGCCCGCATCACCCTGGTTGCCCGCATCACCCGCTGGTGCGGCCTGTCCCTTGCCGCCTTGCTGGCCGCCTGCGGCGGTGGCGGTGGAGGGGGCTCCACCGACCCGACGACACCGGTGACCCCCACTCCGACCAGCATCGCCATCACCCTGAACGCTCCGCAAGCCGAGGCCGTGTTCAATGCGAATGCCGCCCTGGCCATCAGCGCGCGCGTCACGGTGAACGGCGCCGACGCGGCCGATGGCACGGCGGTGAACTTCTCCGCCCTGCCCGGCGCGTTCTCCACCACCAGCGCGACCCGCGCAGGCGTGGCGACCGCCACCCTGTCCGGCGCCGCGGCAGGCCGGCAGGAGATCAGCGCCACCACCAGCGTATCGGGCCAGTCGGTCACCGCCACGCGCGTGGTGTATCTGCGCCCGGCACCCGCGGCACTGGAGGTGCTGGTGCCTGCCTACTTCCACCCCTCGTCGGGCCAGGGCTGGGCCCTGCTGGCCAGCGGTGCGGCGGCCAATCCGGCGGTGTCCATCACCGCGATCCTGAATCCCAACAACGGGGTGTTCACCACGGCGGAGGCCAGCTATGTGAGCGCCGTCAATGCGTTCGTTTCGGCAGGCGGCAAGGTGGTGGGCTATGTCTATACCGGCTACGGCACGGGCTCGCGGTCGCTGGCCAGCATCAAGGCCAACATCGACAACTACATCGCGCTGTTCGGGCGCGGGGCGATCAGCGGCATCTTCCTGGACGAAATGGCCTCCGAGACCACGCGGCTCGACTTCTACCGCGAGATCTACAGCTACATCAAGGCCAAGGACGCCAGCCTGCGCGTGATCGGCAACCCCGGCATGGTGCCTGCCGCCGGCTATGCCGCGGTGGCCGATGTGCTCGTCACCTTCGAAGGGCGCAACAGCACCTACGCCAGCTACGACCCGCGCACCGCGCCCTGGCTGTACACCCTGGCCAACAGCCGCCAAAGCTCGCTGGTGCACAACACCGCCACCTGCGCCGACATGCAGCAGGCCGTGCAGACGGCCGCCTCGGCCCGGTACAACGCCGGCCCCATCTACATGACGAACCTCGAATACGACCCGGTGGCGGATGTCGGCAACCCCTGGGACGCCCTGCCTTCGTACTGGACGAACCTGCTGCAGACGGTGTCCGCGGTGAATCAGGGACGGGCCGTCACGGGGTGCTGATCCCGGAGGGCGTCTGGCGCCGGCGTTGCCTGGCGCTCGGTGGCAATCGCGTTGGATGAAAAGCCGCCGGACCGATGGTCCGGATCGCACGGCACCGGGGCTTGCAAGGACCGGCGCCTGAAAACCCGCCTCAGCCGCCGCAAGGCAGCCTGAGGCGGCCGGACTGAGGCGTCAGGCAGCGCCGTTCAATTCGTCCGCACGGGCCTGCGCCGCGGCGAAATCCAGGTCGCCGGAATAGATGGCACGGCCACAGATCACGCCTTCGATGCCTTCGCCTTCCACCGCGCACAGCTGCTCGATGTCGGCCATGTTGGCCAGCCCCCCCGAAGCGATGACCGGGATGGTGAGCGATTGCGCCAGCTTGACCGTGGCGTCGATGTTGATGCCCGAGAGCATGCCGTCGCGGCCGATGTCGGTGTAGATGATCGACTCCACGCCCCAGTCCTCGAACTTCTTGGCCAGATCGACCACCTCGTGGCCCGTGAGCTTGCTCCAGCCGTCGGTCGCGACCTTGCCGTCCTTGGCATCCAGGCCCACGATGATGTGGCCGCCGAAGGCGCTGCAGGCGTCTTTCAGGAACCCGGGGTTCTTCACGGCGGCGGTGCCGATGATCACGTAGCGCAGGCCGCCGTCGATGTACTTTTCGATCGTATCCAGGTCGCGGATGCCGCCGCCGAGCTGCACGGGGATGTCGTCACCGACTTCCTTCAGGATGGACTTGATGGCCGTGTAGTTCTTGGGCGTGCCGGCGAAGGCGCCGTTCAGGTCCACCAGGTGCAGGCGTCGCGCCCCGGCTTCCACCCACTTGCGGGCCATGGCGCCCGGGTCTTCTCCGAAGGTGGTGGATTGGTCCATGTCACCTTGCTTGAGGCGCACGCAGTGTCCGTCCTTGAGGTCGATGGCGGGGATGAGCAGCATGATGGAAAGGCTAAGGATGTGCCAGGTCGGGCCGCAGGCCCGGCAAGGGGTTGAAGATCAGGGATTCCAGTGAAGGAAGTTGCGATAGAGCGCCAGGCCGTGCTCCGCGCTCTTTTCCGGATGGAATTGCGTGGCAAAAATATTATCGCGCGCAATCGCCGCTGCAAAGGGGCCGCCGTAATCGGCCTCGCCCGCGCAGTGCGCCGCATCCCGCGGGCGCGCATAGAAGCTGTGCACGAAATAGAAGTAGCTCTGGTCCGGCACGCCGGCCCACACCGGGTGCGCCGCGCCGCCATGGCGCACCTGGCCCACGCGGTTCCAGCCCATCTGGGGCACCTTGTAGCGGCTGCCGTCCGGCTGCTGGCGGCCGGCCAGGTCGAACTTGAGCACTTCGCCGTGGATGAGTGACAGGCCGGGCGTGTCGCCCTCGGCGCTGCGGTCCAGCAGCATCTGCATGCCCACGCACACGCCGAACATCGGCTTGGACGCAGCGGCCTCCAGCACCGACGCCTGCAGGCCCGATTCGCGCAGTTCGCTCATGCAGTCGGGCATGGCGCCCTGTCCCGGCAGCACCACGCGCTGCGCGGCGCGCACGTCCTCGGGATGCGAGGTGACCACGACGGTCCAGCCGGTGCCCTCGGCTGCGGCCTGGACAGCCTGCGAGACGGAGCGCAGGTTGCCCATGCCGTAGTCCACGACGGCCACGGTTTTTGCTTGACTTTTCATAGCTGCTTGCGCATGTTGGATGAGCGCTGGAGGCCCATGGAGCCGAAAACCTCAGAGGGACCCTTTGGTGGAGGGAATGACACCGGCCGCACGGGGGTCGCGCTCCAGCGCGGCGCGCAGCGCGCGGGCGAAGGCCTTGAACACCGTCTCGCACTGGTGGTGGGCATTGATGCCCTTGATGTTGTCGATGTGCAGCGTGACGCCCGCGTGGTTCACGAAGCCCTGGAAAAACTCATACGTGAGCTGCGTGTCGAAGCCGCCGATGCTGCCCGCCGTGAACGGGATGTGCAGGTGCAGACCCGGGCGGCCCGAGAAGTCGACCACCACGCGCGACAGCGCCTCGTCCAGCGGCACATAGGCATGGCCGTAGCGGCGAATGCCCTTCTTGTCGCCCACGGCCCGCGCGAACGCCTGGCCGAGCGTGATGCCCACGTCTTCCACCGTGTGGTGGCCGTCGATGTGCAGATCGCCCTCGCATTCGATGCGCAGGTCGATCAGGCCATGGCGCGCGATCTGGTCGAGCATGTGGTCGAAGAAGCCGATGCCCGTGGACAGGCGCGCTTCGCCCGTGCCGTCGAGGTTCACGCGCACGTGGATGCGGGTTTCCGCCGTGGTGCGGGACACCTCCGCGATGCGGTCGGCGTCGGGGCTGTCGGACGGGGCGGAAGGAACGAGTGCAGAAGAGGTCATAGGGAGGCCTGGAGCGCGGCGAGCATCTGGGCGTTGTCGGCCGCATTGCCGACCGTGAGGCGCAGGCAATTGGCCAGCAGTGGGTGCATTGTAGAAACGTTCTTGACGAGCACCTTGCGGGCCTTCATGCCCTCGTAGGTGCGGGTGGCATCGGCCACGCGCAGCAGCACCATGTTGGCCTCGCTGTCCCAGACCCTCTCGACGCCCGGCAGCACCCTCAGCGCAGCCAGCAGCGCGGCGCGCTCGTGCCGCAGCTCGGCCGCCTGGGCCGCGAACACGCCCGCATGCTCCAGGGCGAACAGCGCGGCCTCGCAGTTGAGCACGCTCACGTTGTAGGGCGGGCGCACCTTGTCGATCTCGGCCACCAGCGCGCTGGGCCCCATCAGGTAGCCCAGCCGCACGCCGGCCAGGCCGAACTTGCTGAGCGTGCGCATCAGCAGCACATGCGCGTTGCGCCCGGGCTCGGCGCGCATGCGATCGATCCAGGTGCGGCTGGCGAAGGGCTGGTAGGCCTCGTCCATGGCCACGATGCCACCTTGCGCGCCCGCGGCGTCGATGATGCGCTGCACCGCGCCTTCGTTCCACAGCGTGGCGGTGGGGTTGTTGGGGTAGGCGATGTAGGTGATGGCCGGGCGGTGCCGGGCGATGGCCGCGAGCATGGCCGGCTCGTCGAGCTCGAAGTCGGCCGTGAGCGGCACGCCGGCGAAATCCAGCCCCTGCAGCTGCGCGCTCAAGGGGTACATCACGAAGCCCGGCATGGGCGCGAGCAGCGTGGCGCGCTGGCCGGTGCCGGGCTGCGCGCAGGCCAGCGCCAGCAGCGTGATGAGTTCGTCGGAGCCGTTGCCCAACACGATCGCGTGGCCGTCCGGCATGCCGACGTAATCGGCCAGCGCGGCCTTCAGGTCGGCGATGCGGTCGCCGGGATAGCGGTTGAGCGCCAGCGCGCCCAGCCGCTCGCCCAGGGCCGCCTGCAGCTCCGCCGGCAGGCGGAACGGGTTTTCCATCGCGTCCATCTTGAGCAGGCCGGCCGAGGGCTGCACGGTGTAGGCGTGCATGGCGCGCACGTCGGGGCGGATGCGGTCGAGGGCGCTGGGCGGCGTGGCAGCGGGGGTGGCGGGGCTCGTCATTCGGCGGTGTCCAGTTCGTGGGGAGCGATGAGGAAGGGGTTGATGGGGCGCACGGCGTCCATGGGCTGGTCGTGCGGCAGCGCCTCGGTCAGCAGGTAGCGGCAGCCCTGCTGGTGCGCGGAGGAGAGGATCAGCGCATCCCAGTAGCCCAGGCCGTAGCGGTCCTGCAGATCCCACGCGCCGTCGACGGTGTAGGCGTCCAGGTGCGGCGGCTGCCATACGCGAAAGCGCCGCACCTGCGCGCGCACCTGCTGCAGCGTGTGCGGCCCCCGAAAGCGCTGGATGGCCTGGTTGTACAGCTCGTTGAGCACCTGCGAGCTGACGCGGCCGCTGCGCGTCTGCCAGCAGAACGTGAGCCATTCGCGCGCACGCGCCTGCCGGGCCGGATCGCGGTCGTCCACGCTGGACAGCAGCACTTCGGTGTCGACGAAGATCGGGGTCGTGCTCATCGCTGGAACAGGATTTCGCGCGGCACATAGGGCCCGTCGGAGGCGCCCCAGCTCTCGAAGCTCAGCGCCTCTCGCATGGCCTGGGCATAGGCATCTTCCTGCCGCATCTTCTCGGCCAGCCATTCGCCCACCAGGCGCGAAACGCTGCTGCCGCGCTTGGCCGCTTCCACGCGCACCCACTCGGCCGCGGCGTCGTCCATGGTGATGGTCACGTTCTTCATGGGGCAAATGCTACACGAACTTCGTGGAGCACGAAGTTCGTGTGATTTCCCTGTGGGGTCTCAAGCCACACGCATGGCGGCCGACCGCAGCATCCGGGTGGCCGTCTCCCCCACCGTGCGCAAGCCCTGCAGGTGCGCGGGCGTCCAGTCGCCGCCCACGCCGATGCGCAGGCAGTTGCGAAACCGCCCGCTGGCGCTGAACACCGTGCCCGGTGCGATGAGCAGGCCCTCGGCCAGGCAGGCCTCGTGCAGCAGCACCGAGTCGAGGGCGCGCGGCAACTCCAGCCACAGCAGCAGGCCGCCCGGGGGATCGCTGACGCGCGTGCCCGGCGGAAAATGCGCGGCGATCACACCGCGCACCGCGTCCATGCGGGCCGCGACCGCCGCGCGCAGCTGGCGCATCGATGCCGCATGGCCGGCCTGCGTGATGAGGTCGGCGAGCGCCAATTCCAGCACCGCAGACTGCCCGCCGGCCTGCAGGTCCTTGATGGCCCGCATCGCCTGGCTCCAGCGGCCCGCCTCCACCCAGCCCAGGCGCAGGCCCGGCGCCAGGGTCTTGGAAAACGAATCGCACAGCATGACGTGGCCGGTGGTGTCGTACGACTTGACCGTGCGGCGCAGCTCGTCCACTTCCACGAGGTCGTTGTAGATCGCGTCCTCGATCACGGCCATGCCGTGGCGCGCGGCCATGTTCGCCAGGCGCCGCCGCTCGGTCTGCGGCATGCAGCTGCCCAGCGGGTTGCTGAGCGTGGGCACCACCATCACGGCCTTGACGGGCTGCGTCTCCAGCGCCAGCTGCAGCGCGTCCAGCGACAGGCCGTGGCGCGGATGGGTGGGGATTTCGAGCGCGCGCAGGTGCAGTCCCTGCAGCACCTCCAGAAACGAGAAGTGCGTGGGCGACTCCAGCGCCACGATGTCGCCGGGCCGCGTGGCCGCCCGCAGGCACAGCACGATGCTGTCCATGCAGCCCCCGGTGATCACGATGTTCTCGGGGTCGAGGCTGCAGCCCAGCCCCACGGCATAGCGGGCGAGCGCGCGGCGCGCCTCCTCGTGGCCGGACGAGGACGGATAGGTGCACAGCAGGTGGCGGTGGCGCTGCGCCGCGCGGGTGACCGCGCGCCGCACCCGGTCGGGGTTGAAGAGTTCGGGCCCGGGCGTGCCGCTGCTGTACGACACCATGTCGGCCGGCTGATCGCGTCCCAGGATGCGCTGGCCCAGCCAGTCCACCGAAACCTCGCGCGCACGGCGCAGCGGGCGTGGCGTGGTCGGCTCGGGCAGGCTGGTGGGGCGCGACGCGACGAAGAAGCCCGAACGCGGGCGCGCGGTGATCAGGCGCGCATCCTCCAGCCAGTGGTAGGCCTGCACCACGGTGCTCTGGGCCACTGCCCGCTGGCGGGCCAGTTCGCGCACCGACGGCAGTTTTTCGCCCCGTGCCAGCGTTCCGTTGCGCACCAGCTCGGCCAGTTGCGCCGCGATCTGCAGATAAAGGGGCGTGGTGTCGGCGGCGTCCATCGTGCGATTCTGTACTGCCCAGCAATGGATGCAGCAGTACAGATGGGTGCCAACCGGTACCACACAGATGGCCCTGCGGCGCATCTGCACTGGCCGACATGGCGGGCGACTGTGGCTGGTGGGTACGGGCACGCCCGCGCACAGTCGATCTCATGAACTCCCTGACGCACCCCACCCCGGCCGCCCGGCCCTCCTTGCCTGCCGCCGCCGGCCCATCGGCCACACACCGGACCCTGCCGCCGCTCGCACCCGTGCAGACCCTCGCCTGCCCGGCCCATCAGTCCGCCGTGCTGGAGGTGCTGCAGGGCTGCGCCTGGGTCACGTGCGATGGCTGCGAGGAAGACCATTTTCTGGCGGCCGGCGAGCGCCTGGACCTGCCCGGCCCCGCCACGCTGCGGGTGAGCGCCGAAGGCGCGCAGGCCGCGCGGC
>NZ_BAAJYT010000073.1:0-17650 GCF_057541515.1 Acidovorax sp. KNOB132 | reverse complement strand
TGAAGGGGCGGCGCGGTCTGTGCCGCGCTCGCATGCCCGTTGGCGGGGCCGGGCCCGCTCTCGTCAGGCCACGGCTGCGGCCGCGTGCAGCGCGGCGATGGCCTCGGGCGCATAGCCCAGGCCGGCGAGCAGTTCGCGCGTGTGCTGGCCCAGTTGCGGCGGGTCCAGCCGCACGCCCATGCGCTGGCCGTCCAGCCGCAGCGGCAGCAGCGTGACCCGCGCGGTGCTGCCGGCGCGCTCGCCGTCGGGCAAGGTGACATCGGCCAGGCCGCCCGTGGCGTTCAGGTGCGGATCGTCGAACAGCTGCTCGGGGCGCAGGATGGGCGCGAACGGCAGGCCGTGCCGCTCGAAGATGGCCGACAGCGCCTCGGCCGTGTGCTCGGCCAGGCGGCGGCGCAGTTCGGGCAGCAGCGTGGCGCGGGCGCGCACGCGGTCGTTGTTCAAGGCCAGGCCCGGGTCGGCCTTCAGGTCGGCATAGCCCATGGCGTCGCAGAAGGTGACCCACTGCGCGTCGCTCACGGCGGCCAGAAAGATCTGCCCACCGTCCTTCACGCTGAACACGTCGTACACCGCCCACGACGAGATGCGGTCGGGCATGGGCGCGGCGGGCTGGCCCGTCACGGCGTACTGCATCATGTGCTGGCCGACGAGGAACACGTTGTTCTCGAACAGGGCGGAATCCACCTCCTGCCCCCGGCCCGTCTGGGCGCGCTGCATCAGCGCCGCCATGGCGCCGATGGCGCCGAACATGCCGCCCATGATGTCGTTCACGCTGGTGCCCGCGCGCAGCGGATCGCCCGGGCGGCCGGTCATGTAGGCCAACCCGCCCATCATCTGCACGACCTCGTCGAGCGCGGTGCGGTGCTCGTAGGGGCCGGGCAGGAAGCCCGTGTGGTTCACGTAGACCAGCCGCTCGTTCAGGCGGGACAGCGCGGCGTAGTCGAGGCCGTACTTGGCCATCACCCCCGGCTTGAAGTTCTGCGCCACCACGTCGGCCGACGAGGCCAGGCGGATCGCCACCTCCAGCCCCTCGGGCTTGCGCAGGTCCAGGGCGATGCTCTTCTTGTTGCGGTTGAACATGGGAAAGAACCCGGCGCCCGCGCCCAGCAGATGCCGCGTGCGGTCGCCGTCCACCGGCTCGACCTTGATGACCTCGGCGCCGAGGTCGGCCAGGACCATGCCGCACGTGGGCCCCATGACCATGTGCGTGAACTCCACCACGCGCAGGCCCGCCAGGGGCAGGCGCGGGCCTTCGGCGGTGGGGGCGGAAGAAGGATTCAGGGGAGGATTCAAGGGAGCATTCATGGACGCAACGATAAGGGTTCGGTCAGGCAGCGGACGCAACCGCTGCGGGAAGGGACGCGGCCGTGCGGGGCAGTCCGGCCTGCCAGAGCGCGCCGTGCAGGGTCTCCCCCTCCAGCCAGCCGGCCACGCGCTCGCGCAGCGCCAGCAGCGCGGCCACGTCCAGGCCGGTGGAAACACCCATGCGCTCCAGCATGAAGGCGAGGTCTTCGGTGGTGACGTTGCCGCTCGCGCCAGGGGCGTGGGGGCAGCCGCCGATGCCGGCCAGGCAGGCATCGAATCGGGTGATGCCGGTCTGCCAGGCGGCGTAGGCGTTGGCCAGCCCCATGCCGCGCGTGTCGTGGAAATGCGCGCAGGCCAGCCGCTCGCCGACGAGTCCGCGGGCTTTCTCGAACAGGCGCTGCACGCCCGCCGGATCGGCATGGCCCACGGTGTCGGCCAAGCTCACGCGGTCGGCCCCGGCGTCGAGCAGGGCCTGCATCAGGCGCAGCACTTCGCTTTCGGCCACCTCGCCCTGGAGCGTGCAGCCGAAGGCGGTGCCCACCCCGCCTTCGATCAGGGTGCGGCTGCCCGCCGCATCGCGCGCCGCACGGATGCGCGCCACCTCGGCCACCACCTCGTCCGGCGTCTTGCGCAGGTTGGCCAGGCTGTGCGCGTGGCTGGCTGACAGCGGCACGACCATCAGGTCGGCCTGGCATTCGATGGCCCGCTCCGCCCCGCGCAGGTTGGGCACCAGCACCGAGGCGACCAGGCCCGGCAGCGATTTGGCGTGCGCGAGCACCTCGGCGGTGTCGGCCAGCTGCGGCAGCAGGCGCGCTGGCACGAACGAGCCGACCTCGATCTCCCGCTGGCCGGCCGCATAGGCGGCATCGACCCATTCGATCTTGCGGGCGGTGGGCACCACGGTGGCGATGCTCTGCAGGCCATCGCGCAGGCCCACCTCTCTCACGATGGCCTGGGCGGACGAAGGGGGGAGCGGATGGGCGGGCGGGCCTGCGGGCGTGCGGGGGGTCACGGAGTCTCCTGTCTGGGATCTTGTGCAGGCATTCTAGAAATTCCCTTCCATCAATTCATGCCAATTTTGGAACGCCTAAGATTCCAGGCAGGAAAATCTTGGCCCCCTTCCCTTTGTCCACCTTCCTTCCATGCGCCTGCCCGACCTCCAGACCCTCAAACTCTTCGTGGCGGTGTGCGAGCACCGCAACATCGCCCGCGCGGCGGAACAGGAATCCATCGTCGGCTCGGCGGTGAGCAAGCGGCTGGCGCAACTGGAGGACACGCTGGGCACGCCGCTGCTGGTGCGCAAGCGCCACGGCGTGGTGCCCACCGCCGCCGGCGAAACCCTGCTCGAACACGCCCGCACCATGCTGGCGAGCGTGGACCGCATCGAGCGCGACATGGCTGCCTTCGCCACCGGCATCCGCGGCCACGTGCGCATGCTGGTCACGGCCTCCGTCATGGCTGAATCGCTGGCAGACGACGTGGCGGCCTTCCTGCAGAACCCCGCGCACCGCGACATCCAGGTGAGCATGGAGGAACGGGTGAGCCCCGAGGTGGTCCGCGGCATCCGCGAAGGCAGCGCCTCCATCGGCATCTGCTGGGACGCGGCCGATCTGCAGGGCCTGGAAACGCGCAGCTACCGGCACGATCACCTGGCCATCGTCGCCCACCCCTCGCACCCGGTGGCGCGCCAGGACAGCGTGCGGTTCGCCGACGTGCTGGGCTACGAGTTCGTGAGCATGCCGGCCCTGAGCGCCGTGCACGTGCTGCTGGCGCGCGCCGCGGCGGTGGAGGGCAAGACGCTGGTGCACCGCGTGCTGGTGTCCAACTTCGATGCGGCGCTGCGCGTGGTGCGCGCCAACCTCGCCATCAGCGTGGTGCCCGCCGAGGTGGCGGTGCCGTTCGCCGCGGCCACGGGGGGTGCGCATCGTGCCGCTGGCCGACCCGTGGGCCCGGCGGCGGTTCGCGCTGTGTTTCCGGCCGGCGCCGGGCCTGGCGCCCGCCGCCCAATTGCTGGTCGAGCACCTGGTGTCGGCGGGTGCCGCGGCGCGCTGAGGGCACGTCCACCGGGGCCGTGGCAGGAGTGCAACAATCCTGTAACACCTGAGTATTTTTACCCCGCAGCGCAAGTGGGGTGCTGCTCTGGAGCTATTAAACTTGTAGCAAAATGGTTTCCACGCTATATTCACAGCGTTCCGGCCGCCCGGGTTTTGCCCGCTGCCGGATTTCTATCTCTCTATCGCGCAAGGAGAAGCTTTCATGAGCTCCAAGGAAAACGCCGCCATCAACCAGCTGTTCGAAAAGCTCGAATGCCGCTATGCGTTGCGCGTGCTCTGGGCCCTGCGCGACGGCCACCCCCAAACCTTCCGGCTGCTGCAGGACAGCGTGGGCGGCATCACGCCCAACACGCTGAACACCCGCATCAAGGAACTGCGCGAAGCCGGCCTGCTGGACCACGGCAACGACGGCTACACCGTCACCCCCTCGGGCGTGGACCTGCTCAAGCGGCTGTCCGACGTGCAGGCCTTCGCCACCCGCTGGGTCGCGGCGCGGGTCAAGAAGTAAGTCGACCAAGCCGGCGCGAGGCCCCTCCAGCGTCCGCCACCCTGCCCGACCCGCGCGCTGCGCGGGTTTGGTCTTTTAGGGCTCCAGCGCAATAAGCACTAGGGCATATCGCTATCATTTAAGTAGCACTTCGAAAGGAACACCCATGGCATTCACCACCACCCCCTCCGGCCTGCAATACGAAGACACCGTCGTGGGCGAAGGCGCCGAGGCCACGCGCGGCAACCACGTCAGCGTGCACTACACCGGCTGGCTCTACAACAACGGCGAGCAAGGCGCCAAGTTCGACTCCAGCCGCGACCGCAACGATCCGTTCGAGTTCGGCCTGGGCGCCGGCATGGTGATCAAGGGCTGGGACGAAGGCGTGCAGGGCATGAAGGTGGGCGGCCAGCGCACGCTGATCATTCCCGCCGCCCTGGGCTACGGTGCCCGCGGCGCCGGTGGCGTGATCCCGCCGAACGCCACGCTGAAGTTCGACGTCGAGCTGCTTGGCGTCGGCGGCTGATCGGCGCGGCGCGGTCCGCACCGAGACCGGCGCCCGGTGGGCGCCGCCTCCCCCCAAAGGGCTGTGCCTTCGCAAGAAGGCATGGCCCTTTTTCCATGTGGAGCGCCCTTGCCTGCCCACCAGCGCTTGCATTTTCTTTTCACCACCCCCCCACAACCTTTGGCAACGCTGCCCGCACTCACGACGGCAGAAAAATGACTGCGATCTTCCAACGGAGCAATCTTGAAAATATCCAGAATCTTGTGGGGTGCGGTGCCGGCGACGGCGTTGGTGCTGGCCGGCTGCGGCGGGAGCGACGCCCCGCCGACGGTCACCTCCTTCACGGCCAAGGCCGTGGTGTCCGACGGCAGCATTGCAGGCACGCAGACCGATGCCAACCTGAAGAACGGCTGGGGCATCGCCTTCAACCCGAACGGCTTCGTCTGGGTGACCGCCACGGCCACGCAGAAGTCCACGCTCTATGACGGCAACGGCGTGCCGCAGACCCTGGTGGTGACCGTGCCCCCGGCCGGCAGCGCCCCGGCCAACCCCACCGGCATCATCTTCAGCGGCACCAGCAGCTTCCCGGTCACCAAGAACGGCGTGACCGGCCCCAGCCGCTTCGTGTTTTCAAGCGAAGACGGCAGCCTCTCCGGCTGGAGCCCCGCAGCCGATCTGGCCAATGCCATCGTGACCTACCGGGACGGCGGCGGCGCGGTCTACAAGGGCCTGGCCGTGGCCACCCGCAGCGGCGCGGACTTCCTGTATGCCACCGACTTCCGCAACAACAAGGTCGACGTGTTCGACACCAGCTTCCAGAAGGTGCAGCTGGCGGGCAGCTTCGCCGACCCGCAGCTGCCGGCCAACTATGCGCCCTATGGCATCCAGACCATCGGCACGCGCATCTACGTGACCTATGCGCAGCAGGACGCCAACCGGCGCAACGCCGTGGCCGGCGCCGGCCTGGGCGCGCTGAACGCCTTCAACACGGACGGCACGCTGGCGCAGCGCATCGTCACGCCCGGCGCCACGCTCAACGCGCCCTGGGGCATCGCCCAGGCGCCTGGCAACTTCGCCGGGGCCAGCAGCCGCCTGATCATCGCCAATGAAGGCGACGGCACGCTGCAGGCGTTCGACCCCGCAACGGGCGAATGGAACGGCGCCTTGGCGCAAAAGGACGGAACGACCCTGCAGCTGGACGGCGTGCGTGGCATCGCGTTCGGCAACGGCCTGAACCAGCAGCCGCTGAACACGCTGTTCTATGTGGCGGGTCCGAACAAGGGCGTGAACGGCGCCTACGGCCGCGTGGACGTGCAGCCCTGATCCGCGCCTTCCTGCCGCATCGCCACGGCGCTGCGGCAGGACCGGCCCGCTGCGCAGGGCCGGTCAGCCGAACAGCGCCCGCTCCAGGCGCCGGTATTTTTCATCGCCCACCAGTTCGCGGATCTTCGGCGCCAGTGCGGCGAGGTCTTCGAAACTGCGTGCGCCCTCGACCGCCAGGTTCAGCCGAAAGCCGCGCAGCCCCAGGCTGGACGTGATTTCCGTGGCGATCGGATAGGCCGCCTGGTAGCGCTCCATGGGCGAGGATGACTCGCCCGTTGCCGGGGCCGCGCCCGGCGCGCCCGCCGGGGCCGGCATGCCCTCGGGCGACGCGTTCTGCAGGTTGGGCGCACTGCCGTCCGGCAACGACAGCAGGCCCTGCCCGACCATCGCCAGCACGTCGTCCATGCCGATGCCCATGGTCGCGGTGGCCGCCAGCACCTGTGCCAGCGTGCGCTTGCCATCGAACAGGATGAAGGCCGAACGCTGCCGCGAGGTCAGCGCGCCGTGGCGGTCCTTGAGGGCCAGATGGCCTGCAGATGTCTTGACGAGTAGCACGGTTCCCCCTGATCTTTTTCGGCGGCGTCGGGGGCACGGGCCCGTCCGATGGTTGGGCGCAGCGTCGCACGCGGTCGGGGCTTTGTGAATCCGGGTTTATCCATAACCACCATCCCCGCCCGCATCGCCGCGAGCCCCAGCGTGCGCCGTGGCGCGCGCACCCGCCGTTCACATCCCCGGCAGGCGCGAATGGACCGACGGGCCCGCCCCCGGCGCCCGCGTGAGCAGGCTCACCAGCCACGCGGTCACAAGGCCCACCGGCACGCCGAACACGCCGGCCGAGATCGGCTGGATGCCGAACCACAGGCCGTCCGCCAGCAGCACGGCAGGCACCACGGCGCGCACGGCCTCCACATGCGACAGCAGGTAGTACACGGTCACGCCCAGCCCGCACACCATGCCCGCCACCGCGCCCTGCCGCGTGGCACCGCGCCAGAAGATGCCCAGCACCATGGCCGGCACGAAGGCCGAGGCGGCGAGCGAGAACGAGGCCGACACCATGGGCAGGATCTCCGAGCGCTTGAGCGCCGCCACGAACGCGGCGGACAGCGCCACCGCCAGCAGGGTGAACTTGGTCAGGATCACGCGCTGCTCGGGCGACGCCCTGCGGCCCGTCTCGTGAAAGTACAGATCGCGCACCAGCGCATTGCTGATGGTGAGCAGCAGCCCATCGGCCGTGGAGAGCGCCGCCGCCAGCCCGCCCGCGGCGACCAGCCCCGAGATCACATACGGCAGCCCGCCCAGTTCGGGCGTGGCCAGCATGATCAGGTCGGCGCCAAATCGGATCTCGCCGAACTGCACGATGCCGTCGCCGTTCACGTCCTCCACCGACAGCAGCGCCGCATCCACCCGTGCCCACTGCCCGATCCAGTTGGGCAGCGCATCGAACGGGCTGCCGACCAGGTTGCTCATGACCTCGAACTTCACCAGCACCGCCAGCGCCGGCGCGCTGAGGTACAGCAGCGCGATGAAGAACAGCGACCAGGCCACCGAAGAGCGCGCGGCCGCCACCGAGGGCACGGTGTAGTAGCGCGTGAGCAGGTGCGGCAGCCCGGCCGTGCCGACCATGAGGCAGAACATCAGCGCGAGGAAATTGCGCCGGGTGTCCTCGTACGCCCGCTGCGCCTCGGGCGGGCCGTCCGGGTCGCCCACGTAGGGCTGGCTGTGCGCGGGCAGGCCGCCCAGGGGGCGGGCACGCTCTTCGCTCTCGCGCATTTCGCGGCTCCAGCGCTCGCGGGCCGTGTCCTCGTCGCGCGGCATGGTGGCCAGCTCTCGGCTCGCCGCCACGATGAGGCCGACGTCCGCGTTCTGGTCGCGCAGTTGGCGGATGCGCTGGCGGGCCGCTTCGCGCTCGCGCTCCAGCGCCGCGCCCACGTCCTGCAACCGGGCCTGCAGCTCCTGCGCCCGCGCCTGGTAGGCCGCCACCACCTGCCGCTCCGCGGGGTCGGCGAGCAACCGGGCCTCCATGTCGGCGATCTTGCCGATCTGGGTGCCATACACCAGCGGCGCCAGGGGATTGCCCAGCTGCTTGTAGGCCAGCCAGGAGACGGGAATGAGGAACGCGAGCAGCAGCATCACGTACTGCGCCACCTGCGTCCAGGTGATGGCGCGCATGCCGCCCAGGAAGGAGCACAGCAGCACCCCGCCCAGTCCCAGCATGATGCCGATCTCGAACTGCACGCCCGTGAGCCGCGAGGCGATCAGGCCCACACCGTAGATCTGCGCCACCACGTAGGTGAACGAGCACAGCACGGCCGCGAGCGCCGCGATCACGCGAGGCCAGCGCCCGCCGAAACGCACCTGAAAAAACTCCGGGATGGTGTAGAGGTTCATGGCCCGCAGGTGCGGCGCGATCAGCAGCGCCACGAGGCAGAACCCGCCCGTCCAGCCCAGCAGATAGGCCAGCCCGCCGGCCTGCCCCGGCACGCCCGAGAAGCCCTGCAGGTACAGCGCGCCCGACAGACTGATGAACGAGGCCGCGCTCATCCAGTCGGCCGCCGCCGCCATGCCGTTGTACACGGGCGGAATGCGGCGCCCGGCGACGTAGTACTCGTCGGCATCGGTCGTGCGCCCGTACACGCCGATGGCCGCATAGACCATGACGGACAGGAACAGGAAGATGGGGCCGATCCAGTGGCGCGACAGGCCGCGCTGCTCGGCCCAGGCCATGACGGCCAGGAAGGCGATCACCCCGGCCACGTAGAGCGCGAGGATGCGGCGCAGCCGCCGGCCGTAGGCGGCTTGCGGCGGCGCGTCAGCCATGCGGCTTGCCGGGGGCGCCCGGGCCCGGCTCGTCGGGGGTGGACGGCGGCGTGTCCGCGCCACCGGCCACCGCGTTCGCGTCCTGCCGCTCGAAATGGTTCATCGCCGCGCAGTAGATCGCCACGATGCCGATGAACACCAGCACCGCGCCCTGCGACGCGATCCAGTACCCCAGCGGCCAGCCGCCCACCACCATGAACTGCAGGTCGCGGGCGAAGTAGCAGGCCCCGAAGGACACTGCGGCCCAGGCGAGCAGCAGGCCCGCCTTCAGCCAGAGGTGGCGGGCATCGTGCAGGTCGGGCGGAAAGGGATGTCCGGCCCCGGGCTCCTCAATCGCCGATGGGCGCGTGGGCATGGTCGCCGGACCGGGCCCGTCAGCGGGCCAGTTGCTGCCAGGTGGCGATCACGCTGTCGGGGTTGAGCGAGATCGACGAGATGCCTTCCTTGGCCAGCCACTCGGCGAAGTCCGGGTGGTCGCTGGGGCCCTGTCCGCAGATGCCCACGTACTTGCCCTGGGCCTTGCAGGCGGCGATGGCACGCGACAGCAGGGACAGCACGGCGGGGTCGCGCTCGTCGAAGTCCTGCGCGAGCAGCTCGAGCCCCGAGTCGCGGTCCAGCCCCAGCGTGAGCTGGGTCAGGTCGTTGGAGCCGATCGAGAAGCCATCGAAGTACTGCAGGAACTCGTCCGCCAGCACGGCGTTGCTGGGCACCTCGCACATCATGATGACCTTCAGCTCGGCCTCGCCGCGCTTCAGGCCATGCTTGGCCAGCAGCTGGGTGACCTTGTCGGCCTGGCCCAGCGTGCGCACGAAGGGCACCATCACCTGCACGTTGGTCAGGCCCATCTCGCCGCGCACGCGCTTGATGGCGTCGCACTCCATCGCGAACGCCTCGCCGAAATCGGCGCTGATGTAGCGCGCCGCGCCACGGAAGCCCAGCATCGGGTTCTCTTCCTCGGGCTCGTAGCGGCTGCCGCCGATGAGCTTGCGGTACTCGTTGGACTTGAAGTCCGACAGGCGCACGATCACCGGCTTGGGCCAGAAGGCGGCGGCGATGGTGGCCACGCCCTCGGCCACCTTGTCCACGTAGAACGCACGGGGCGAGGCATGGCCGCGCGCCACCGATTCCACGGCCTTCTTCAGGTCGGCATCGACGGCCGGATAGTCCAGGATGGCCTTGGGGTGCACGCCGATGTTGTTGTTGATGATGAACTCCAGCCGGGCCAGGCCCACGCCGTCGTTGGGCAGCTGGCAGAAGTCGAAGGCCAGCTGCGGATTGCCCACGTTCATCATGATCTTGGTGCCGATCTTGGGCATTTCGCCGCGCTGCACCTCGGTCACCTCGGTTTCGAGCAGGCCGTCGTAGATCTTGCCGGTGTCGCCCTCGGCGCAGCTCACCGTCACCAGCGTGCCGTCCTTGAGCAGGCTGGTGGCGTCGCCGCAGCCCACCACGGCAGGGATGCCCAGTTCACGCGCGATGATGGCCGCGTGGCAGGTGCGCCCGCCGCGGTTGGTGACGATGGCGCTGGCGCGCTTCATCACGGGCTCCCAGTTGGGATCGGTCATGTCGGTGACCAGCACGTCGCCGGGCTGCACCTTGTCCATTTCAGCGATGTCGCTCACCAGGCGCACGGGGCCGGTGCCGATCTTCTGGCCGATGGCGCGGCCCTCCGCCAGCACGGTGCCCGTGCCTTTCAGCTTGAAGCGCTGCTCGGCCTGGCCCTTGGACTGGCTCTTCACCGTCTCGGGACGGGCCTGCAGGATGTAGAGCAGGCCGTCGGTGCCGTCCTTGCCCCATTCGATGTCCATTGGGCGGCCATAGTGCTGCTCGATCACCAGGGCGTAATGGGCCAGTTGCTCCACGTCGGCATCGGACAGGGAGAAGCGGTTGCGCTGCTCGGTCGCCACGTCCACCGTCTTGACCAGCTTGCCGGTGGCGGCCTTTTCCTCGGCCGAGGCGAAGACCATCTGCACCAGCTTGGAGCCCAGGTTGCGGCGGATCACGGCCTTGTTGCCCGCCTGGAGCATGGGCTTGTGCACATAGAACTCGTCGGGGTTCACGGCGCCCTGCACCACCGTCTCGCCCAGGCCGTAGCTGCTGGTGATGAAGACCACCTCTTCGAAGCCGGATTCGGTGTCGATGGTGAACATCACGCCCGCCGCGCCCAGGTCGGAGCGCACCATGCGCTGCACGCCGGCTGACAGGGCGACCACGTCGTGCGCGAAGCCCTTGTGCACGCGGTAGCTGATGGCGCGGTCGTTGTACAGGGAGGCGAACACCTCCTTCATCTTGTGCAGCACGTCGTCGATGCCGACCACGTTGAGGAAGGTTTCCTGCTGGCCGGCGAACGAGGCGTCGGGCAGGTCTTCCGCCGTGGCGGACGAACGCACGGCGAAGCTCGCCTGGGGGTTGCCTTCGGACAGTTTTGCGAAGGCTTCGGCGATCGCCTGCTGCAGGTCGGCCGGGAACGGCTGGGCCTCGACCATGGCACGGATCTCGGCGCCGGCAGCGGCCAGGGCGCGCACGTCTTCGGTGTCCAGCGCGGCGAGGCGCTTGCTGATCTTGTCGGCCAGGCCGTCGTGGGCGAGGAACTGGCGGAACGCGTGGGCGGTGGTGGCAAAGCCCGTGGGAACGCGAACGCCCTGGGGCAGCTGGGAGATCATCTCGCCGAGGGAGGCGTTTTTGCCGCCCACCGACTCGACGTCGGTCATTCTCAGGTTTTCAAACGGAACGACCAGGGCGGTCGCGTTGAAGAGTGCAGACATGGGATAGCTCCAGAAGTTGAAACTGGGTCTGCGCCTGCGCTCCGGGGGAGCAATCGCGGGCGAGCGCCCATGCACGGCGTTCGGCTTTGGTGTTGTGGTTGTGGGCCGCCGGGGTGCATGGTGAGAATTTGGATAATGGGCGCCATTGTAGGCTTGCCCTGCGCGGCCGCGCTGGCGGCGGGCTGACGGATCGTCCCCCTTCTTCGGAACCCCTGCCCATGCACACGCGCACCGTTTTCTTCATCTCCGACGGCACCGGCATCACGGCCGAAACCTTCGGCAACGCCATCCTGGCCCAGTTCGACATGAAGCCGCGCCACGTGCGCCTGCCCTTCATCGACACCGAGGACAAGGCGCACCAGGCCGTGCGGCAGATCAACCACACGGCGGACGTGGAGGGCAAGAAGCCCATCGTCTTCACCACCTTGGTCAACATGGGCGTGCTGCGCGTCATCCAGGAAGGCTGCAAGGGCATGCTGCTGGACATGTTCGGCACCTTCATCCGGCCGCTGGAGACCGAGCTGGGCACCAAGTCGCACCACCGCGTGGGGCGTTTTTCGGACGTGAGCCTGAGCAAGGAATACACCGACCGCATCGAGGCGATCAACTTCAGCCTGGACCACGACGACGGCCAGAGCCACCGCGACCTGGCCGGCGCCGACGTGATCCTGGTGGGCGTGTCGCGCAGCGGCAAGACCCCCACCAGCCTGTACCTGGCCATGCAGTGCGGGCTGAAAGTGGCCAACTATCCGCTGATTCCCGAGGACTTCGAGCGGCGCCAGCTGCCCCCGGCGCTGGAGCCGCACCGCAAGAAGATCTTCGGGCTGACGATCCAGCCCGAGCGGCTCTCGCAGATCCGCAACGAACGGCGCCCCAACTCCCGGTACGCGGCGCTGGACAACTGCCGCAACGAGGTGTCCGAGGCCGAGGCGATGATGCGGCGCGCGGGCATCCGCTGGCTGTCCACGACCACCAAGAGCATCGAGGAAATCGCCACGACCATCCTGCAGGAAGTGCGTCCCGAGCGGCTGGTGTATTGATATGCAATGACTCAGCCAAACGAATAGCCAGCGCCTGGGCAGACCGCGCTCCCTTATTATTTGTAGATGGATCGAGATGGCTGTGCACAGCATGGCCATCGGTTCATTGATTTAAAAAAGGGAGAAACGATGGCTGAGATTGAGTGCCGTACATCGAACGATTCACCTACATGGGGTTTGATCGATCTATTTGCGTGGAAGCTGATTCCGGACCGTATGGGCGGCGGCCGGCAATACATCCAGAACTTCAAGGACGCGTGGGTTCGTCATAACAAACAGTACATCCTTGAAGCCGCCACCAAATATCGACTTCCACCACCATTGCTGGCTGGTGTTTGCTGGATCGAGGTGGGGGGCGACCCCAATTTCATTGATCGCGTCGCATTCGAAGTTCGTTCATTTGATTGGAGCGGCCCTCCTGCCATCGACAAAATGGCGATCACCCGGCATCCGAACAAAACATCGTTCGGCTCCGTCAGCATTCAAATCCGCACGGCGGGCGAGACAATGGGCATTCCCGCTTCCGACATGTCAGTCACCCAATCCAGGGGACTCGCCAATTGCCTGCAAAGGGATGTTTTCAATATCGACGTCGTGGCGCAGCATCTGAGGCAACTGGCAGATCATGACAAATACACATTCCCACTAAGCATGGAGCAAGTCCGCATCATCGGCGCGCGCTACAACAGAGGCATGGGACTGTCTCTGGAACAGATCAAACAGAACACGAGCTATGGAAACTTCATCGTCAATTTCTGGCCACGATTCAGCAGCCTCATTGAATGATTAACCTGCACCATGAATAAGTTATTGCGGATCACCCTGCATGCAGCGTCCATCCTGGGCCTGCTGATCATGGCGCTTCTGCCACGAAATCAATACGACTTCATGCACGGGATGGACCCGTCCATTCCCGCCAACGCCATCGAAAACGGGTCGGGCAATGCCATCGTGGCGGCGGGTGCGATCTTTGCCCTTGTCGCAGTGGTCCAGATCGCCATCGCGGCGAAGGCCTCCCGGCCACGGGCCCGCGTTCTGCCCGTGGTGCTCGTTCTGCTTGGCCTGGCGATCCTGGCGATCAAGGTGGCCGGCTGAGTCGAAGAGGCCCGATGTCCGGCCCAGTTCTGCCAAAGGTGCGGCAGGACCGCTGGCCTACTGCACCGCCTCCGGTGCCGCGTGCCACAGGGCCTGGGGGCGGGGCTCGGGGTCGCGGTTTTCTTGCGCTGCCGCCTGTCGCTCCGGCCCCGGGGTCCAGTGGGTCTGCAGGCTGCGCAGCATGGTGCGAAAGTGCGAGGTCAGCCCCGGCATCTGCGACAGGGCCTGCAGGTTCACGATGATCTTGCGGGCCATGGCATCGCGATACGGGGCCTCGGCGGTGTGCGCGTGTCCCGTCATGAGCGCCATCGTGCTGGCCAGCAGCGCCTCGGTGCAGGGCAGGCGGTATTCCTCGTCGGTGGGGTTTTCAGTGTCCGGGCACGGTGCATCGGCAGCCATGGTCAAGCCTCCTTCGGAATTGCAACAGACCAGGCCAGCCACACCGCGGGCAGCTTGCGGCCCGGAGGGCCAACGACACCGCACGCGGAATCCACCATCCACGGACCGGACAGCGGATGCGCCATGCGAACGGGCGCAGACCTGGATCATTTGGGAAACGAAAGCGCTGGCTCGGAGCGCCGCACCCCACGGGTTGGCGCCTGGCTGGCTGCAGCACAGTATATGAGAATAATTCTCAAGCCGATGGTGTCATTCGGCCCGGTGCTCCGCCGCACGCAGGCTCTGCCTTTAGACTGACAGGCATGCTTTTGGACTACGACCCCGACGACCTCGACGTCAAGATTTCGGAGCTGCTGGTCGCCACCAGCGACTCCGCCGACCCTGAACTTCCTGCCGCCGTCCCGGAGGTGCTGAAACTGCTGCGCACGCGGCTGGGCATGGACGTGGCCTTCGTGTCCCAGCTGACGGACGACCACCGCACCATCATGGCCGTGGACAGCGCACCCGATTTCGCGCCGATTCAAGCCGGCCTCTCCGACCCGGTCGAAGAAAGCTGGTGCCAACGGGTGGTCGAAGGCCGACTGCCGGAACGGATGGAAGATGCCGCGCCCTACATCGCGTCCGGCAAGGCGCCGGATCCGGGGTTCCCCATCGGCACCCATCTGAGCACGCCGGTGCGCCTGTCCGGCGGGGCGGTGTATGGCACGCTGTGCTGCTTCAGCCGCGGCGTTCGTGCCGATGCGGACATCGACCGGCTGCGTTACACGGCCAACCTGCTGGCCGCGCGGCTGGCGCCGGGTTCGGCAGGGGCTTGAGCAGGCCTTGCACCATGCGATCAGGGCGGCGGATGCGCGCCGGCCGTCAACGCCCCTGCCCTTCGAATTCAACCGGCTGCGTCAGACCACGGCATGCATCTGCAGCAGGCGCTGCCGCAGGGCCTCGGCCACCGGACTGAGCTCCCGCGAGCGCCGCTGCAGCAGTCCCAGGGTGCGCCACAGGTCGGGCCCGGTCAGCGGCACACCGCACACCTGGGAATGCGCGGGCGGCAGCGCCAGCTGCGGCAAGGCCGCCAGCCCCAAACCGGCCTCGACCAGGGCCAGCGCGCCGGTCACATGGTTGCATTCGTACCAGGCGACGGGAGGGTTCGGCAGTTCCGCCATGGCCTGGTCCAGCAGCAGGCGGTTGCTGCTGCGGCTGGAGACCGACACCAGCCGCTGGCCGGCCAGTTCCTCCCAACGCACCTCGGTGCGCTGCGCCCAGGCGTGGCTGCGCGGCATGGCCAGCACGTAGCGTTCGCGCAGCAGCGGCTGGAACAGCAGCGCCGACTCCTGGGTACCAGTGAAGCTCAGGCCGAAGTCCGCCTCGCCGCGGGCCACGGCTTCCAGCACCTGCTGGGCGTTCTCGTCGATCACGTGCACCTGCACGTCGGGCATCGCCTGCGCGAAGGACTGGAGCGCCCGCGGAAGCAGGTGGTTGGCCACGGACGGCACGCACGCAATGGTCACGCGGCCCCGGCGCAACTGCACCTGGTCGCCGAAGCGCTGAACCGCCTCGTCCAGCCCGGTCAATGCCATGCGCGCCTCGTGCAGGAACTCCTGGCCCATGGCGGTCAGCTCCACCGTGCGGGTGGTCCGCTCCAGCAGCCGGGCACCGAGCGCGGATTCCAGCCGTTCCACCCGCCGGCTCAAGGCCGGGGCGGACAGGCACAGGATCTCGGCCGCCAAGCGGAAGCTCGACTGGTCCGCGGTGACCACGAAGGCCTGCAGTTCCTTGAGGTCGAATTTGATGCTTCGCATGCAACAGTCGTTTCGTAAATTGCAATTTACGGATCATTGTGCCCCTCCTACGATGCGCCCTTGATCGCCGGGCCAACGACCCGGCGGCGCTTTCCCGGAGACATACCCCATGCAACGACGCCCCCTCATCGCGGCAGCCTTCCTGGCCGCCAGCTTCCCCCTCGCCAGCACCGCCCAGGCGCAGGACTTTCCGCCCAAGAAGCCGGTGACCCTCGTGGTCGGCTTCGCCGCGGGTGGCTCGGCCGACATCGCCGCCCGCATCATCGCCAAGAAGCTGGGCGAGAACATCGGCCAGAGCGTGGTGGTGGACAACAAGCCGGGGGCCGGGGGCAACCTGGCCCATGCCCAGGTGGCCAACGGCCCGTCCGACGGGTCCATGCTGCTGTTCGGCTCCATCGGGCCGCTGAGCATCGCGCCCCATTTCATGAAGGTGGCGTACGACCCGCTCAAGGACCTGGCGCCCATCTCGATGGGCGTGGCCTTCCCGAATGTGCTGGTGGTGCCCGCCAGCACCGGCATCAAATCGCTCGGCGAATTCGTGGCCAAAGCCAAGCGCGAGCCCGGCAAGCTGGACTACGCCTCCACCGGCCCGGGCTCGGCCGCGCACCTGGCGGGAGAGCTGCTCAACGACGTGGCGAAGATCGACACGCTGCACGTTCCCTACAAAGGGGGCGCCCCGGCGCTGCAGGACGTGCTGGGCGGGCGGGTCACCGCGTTCTACGCGGCACCGCCCTCGGCCCTGCCCCACATCGAATCGGGCAAGCTCATTCCCCTGGCGACCACTGGCCTGACCCGCCCGGCCTACCTGCCCAACGTGCCCACCGTGGCGGAGACCTACCCGGGCTTCAACGCCACCAACTGGTACGCCTTCGTGGCCTCGGCCAAGACGCCCAAGCCCCTGCTGGACCGCTGGAACACCGAGATCGTCAAGGTGCTCAACACGCCGGAGGTGCGCGACAACCTGCTCAAGCACGGACAGACCGCCAGCCCCACGGGCCGCGAAGAACTCGGCCAATTCATCGCGGCGGAGCACGCCAAGTGGGGCCGCATCATCCGCGAACGCAAGATCACCGCCGACTGAGACGGCAGGCCGGACGCATTCCCCCCCAAAAAAATCAGGAGACAAAGGACATGCCGCTCAACCTCCCGCTCACACCGGCCCCCACCACGGCCACGCCCAGCAACGCCCGGCGCCGGGTGCTGCGCACCCTGCTGGGCACCGCCCTGGGCCTGGGGCTGGCACTGGGCGGTGCCGCGCCGCCCGCTGCCCAGGCCGCGGAGATCCGCGTGGTCACCTCCGGCGGCTTTTCGGCCGCCTACGACCAGCTGGTGCCGCTGTACGAACAGGCCACCGGCCACACGGTCGTCACGGCGCGTGGCGCATCGCTCGGCAACGCGCCCGACTCCATCCCCAGCCGCATGGCGCGGGGCGAGCAGTTCGACATCGTGATCCTGGCCGATTCGGGGCTGGACGAATTGACGGCGCAGGGCAAGGTGCAAGCGGGCAGCCGCGTCGACCTGGCCCGTTCCATGATCGGCATGAGCGTGCGCAAAGGCACGCCCAAGCCGGACATCAGCAGCCCGGAGGCCCTCAAGCAGACGCTGCTCCAGGCCCAATCGGTCGCCTATTCCGCCAGCGCCAGCGGCACCTACCTGGTCAACGAACTGTTCCCGCGCCTGGGCGTGGCCGAGGCGATGAAGACAAAGGCAACCAGGATCTACAGCGAACGCGTCGGCGCGGTGGTGCTGCGGGGCGATGCGGAGCTGGGCTTCCAGCAGGTGAGCGAATTGCTGCCGTTCAAGGAGCTGGAATTCGTCGGCCCCTTGCCGGACGCCGTGCAGCAGCGCGTGTTCTTCTCGGCTGGCGTGGCCGAGGGCGCGCAGAACGCGGATGCCGCGCGCCATCTGATCCGCTTCCTGGCGTCGCCAGCGGCCGCCCCGATCGTGCGCAGCACGGGCATGGAGCCCGCGGCCAAGCGCTGAGCGGGCGGGCGGTCCGCACCGGCAATCGCCCTGGAGAGGCCTGAGGCCAAAACGGCCTCCAGCACAATAAACACTAGGGCA